>NZ_JBFRLX010000093.1:0-55555 GCF_041470165.1 Vibrio sp. 10N.286.46.A8 | reverse complement strand
AATTACTTTAATTAAAAAAGATAAAATCAATGAAGTAATTATATGAAATATAAAATGAATGAATCATAAATAAAGTTCAGGAATGAACTCAATATTTCACTGAGAGGTGTCAAATGAACAGCACACTTTTTCTTACAGGCTTCGGCGTGTACGTATTATTTTTAATTTGGTTAGGCTGGTTTGTCTCGCGTAATCAAAAATCTGGCGAAGATTTCTTATTAGGTGGCCGTGGCCTACCTATGTTCTTAGTACTTGGTACAACAGTAGCGACGATGGTCGGTACGGGTTCAAGTATGGGTGCGGTTGGCTTCGGCTACGCAAATGGCTGGGCAGGTGCTCTGTACGGCATTGGTGGTGCGATAGGCATCCTATTACTTGCACTTTGGTTTGCTCCGGTTCGTAAATTGAACTTCATGACCATGAGTGAAGAGCTGGCTTATTATGTTGGCGCTAACCGCATCGTGAAAAACGTTGTAGGTGTACTGATCTTTGTTGCTTCAATTGGTTGGTTAGGCGCCCACATTCTAGGTGGCGGCATGTACTTAGCGTGGATTGCAGACATCGATCTCAACCTAGCGAAAATCATTATTGCTGCAGCATTCACTATTTACGTGGTGATCGGTGGTTACACTGCGGTTGTGTGGACCGATACCATTCAAGCTATCATCCTTTTTGCTGGCTTCATCTTGATGGCGGTAATGTCAGTTGATTACATCGGCGGCATGGATAACCTTTACGCTGCGATGGACCCTGCTGCTACAAGCTTTTTAGCAATCGATAAACTGGGTCTTCTGCCTGCTGTTTCTCTGGCTGTGGTTATTGGTGTAGGTGTACTGGCGACGCCTTCATTCCGTCAACGTATCTACTCGGGTAAAGACGTATCAACGGTTCGCCGCTCATTTGTTGCATCGGGTGTGTTGTACCTTTTCTTCTCAATCATCCCTGCAATCATCGGTATGGCAGCACATGCCATTGACCCATCATTGGATAACGCGAACTACTCGTTCCCTTATGTTGCTGCAACGGTTCTTCCGGTTGGCGTTGGCATGATTGTTCTTATCGCGGGTCTTTCTGCAACCATGTCGAGCGCAAGTTCAGATGCGATAGCTGGTGTTTCTATCCTACTGCGTGATGTTTACGTGATGTTTACTGGCCGCGTACCAAACAAAGAGTCAATGGTGAACTATTCTCGCTTGGCACTGATTGTGGTGATTGGTTTTGCACTGTTGTTCGCACTAACGTCAAACGACATCATTGGCTACATCACGAAAATGATTTCAACCGTAATGTCGGGCATGTTTGTGTGCGGTATGTTGGGTCGATTCTGGAAACGTTACAACTGGCAGGGTGCGCTTGCTACGCTAGCGGGTGCATCTGTGGCTTCATTTGTCGTAATGCTAAATGCAGACTATACGGCTTTCTGGGGCAACCCTGTGATTCCTTCTTGTCTAGTGGCTCTAACGGCGGGTGTGCTGGTAAGCCTATGTACTCCGGCTAATCAAGTAACACCAGAAATGGCGAAAGCAATCCTTGATGACGAGCGTGCTCTGATGGAAATGGAATTGTCAGACTCAGGTGTGCTTGAAGAAGACGCGTCTTCTCAACGTCCTGCAAATCAAACAAGCTAATCTAAAACGCTCCACAGCTAGTTAGTACAACAAATTCAGTACAACAAGTTGTGGAGTGGTTTAGCTAGCTCAGGCTCTGCTTCTCGGTAGGGCCTTCTTCCCCATTTATCTCTCTATTTTAGGATCTGCTATGCCTGCATCTTCTAACTTCAATATTGCTTTCTTTGGCGAGTGCATGGTCGAAATCAGCGGCTCTCCATTAACCAAAAAATTCGGTGGTGACACACTCAATACCGCACTTTACCTTTCTCGCTTAACTCAACATCAAAACCTCTCTGTTCATTACGCGACAGGTCTTGGCAGTGATGAGCTGTCTCAAAATATGATTGATCGCTGGCAGCTCGAAGGTATTCAAACCAATTTCGTTGAACGCATTGCGAACAAGCTGCCTGGACTCTACATGGTCGAAACCGATGAAACGGGTGAGAGACACTTTCACTACTGGCGCAACGATGCGGCAGTAAAATCTTACTTTCAAATTGATAACTTAAACAAGCAAACCGACAACCTGAATAAGCTTGAAATCGCTCTGACAGAGAAACAAGTCGACGCGGTTTATATTAGCGGTATCAGTATCGCGATTTTAGATGACGCCTCTCGTGAGCGCCTATTCAAAGCCATTAGCGTGTTCTCAAACCAAGGCGGAAAGGTGATTTTTGATAACAACTATCGCCCGCAACTTTGGAGCACCGAGCAAGCTCAACACTGGTACGCCAAGTTACTGCCGCTGGTGGACATTGCCTTGATTACCGAAGACGACGATCTGCTTGTATGGGGTAACTCAGAGAGCGTTCAACAACGCTGCCTGCGTTTGGGGTGCCAAGAGGTCGTCATCAAACGTGGCTGTGAGCCATGCAAGATTGTTCAAGTTGAACAGGGCAACATTGTTGAGAATTATGTCTTAGCGACTCGTGTTTCTAACGTGGTCGACACCTGCGCGGCGGGCGATTCATTCGCCGCGGGTTATTTAGCTGCGCGTCTTACTGGCGAGAGCGCCACCGACGCAGCCGAACTTGGCCACCAACTGGCTTCCATCGTTATTCAATACTCTGGCGCGATCATCCCCGTGAGCGCTATGAGCCAACTGATTAAAAAATAAAATAAAAAGCGGAATTATTATGTCTCAAGAAATGATCAACAAACTTAAGCAATTCAAAGTTATCCCTGTTATCCAAATCAACAAGGTTGAACACGCGATTCCACTGGCAAAAGTGTTGGTAGAAAACGGCCTACCAGTTGCTGAAGTAACATTCCGAACTGAAGCGGCAGCAGACGCGATTCGTGCGATGCGCGATGCGTATCCAGAGATGTGTATCGGTGCCGGCACAGTATTGACGCCAGCGCAGATTGACCTAGCGAAAGAGTCGGGCAGCGAATTCATCGTGGCTCCGGGCCTGAATCCAAACACCGTAAAACGCTGCCAAGAGATCGGCATGCCAATCGTTCCGGGCGTAAACAACCCAAGCCAAGTAGAGCAAGCGCTAGAGCTTGGCCTTAACTTCTTGAAGTTCTTCCCTGCAGAAGCGTCTGGCGGCATCAACATGGTGAAGTCTCTGCTAGCGCCATACGTTGATGTGTCTTTAATGCCAACGGGCGGTATCGGTAAACACAACGTCAATGACTACCTAGCAGTCGATCGCGTGGTGTGCTGTGGTGGTACTTGGATGGTGTCGCCAAAAATGATCGAGAACGAGCAATGGGATGAGATTGCAGTATTGGTTCGTGAAGCGGTCGCTCTTGTTAACGAGCAATAAGCTTTTGAACTAGCGATAACAAGCTTTCGAATCAGAGATAACGAGCAACAGCAGTGGCTGATGGTTCTGTTTTGTGAATCGCCTCCGATAAACAAAACAGAACCATATTTATATAGGAAAACTAATAATGAAAAAAACTATATTATCCCTATTGATTTCAGGTTCAGTAGTGTCCCCAATGGCGTTAGCAATGGCTCCAAATACCGATCTAAATTTAATGCCGTACCCACAAACGGTCGAGCTGCAAGCTGGGCAAGTTAAGGTCGACGGTAACTTCAAGGTTTACATCAAAGGCTTTAATTCTGATCGCGTTGAGTACACGGCGAAACGCTTTATTGATCGCCTTGAGCGTCAGACGGGTGTACCGGTTCTAAATTGGCAGGCGAATAGTGCAGACGAAGCGAACCTGATCATTGATATCGATGCGGCGCCAAAGTCTGAAGTACAGAACATCGACTCTGTAGAGTCCTACAAAATTACCACTCAGGGTGAACAAATCACGCTGAGCTCTCCAAGCCCATACGGCACAATTCACGGCATCGAAACCCTTTTACAGCTCGTTGAAACCACAGCGACTGGCTACCATATTCCTGCCGTCACGATTGTCGATGAGCCTCGTTTCCGCTGGCGTGGTGTTTCTTACGATACTTCACGTCACTTCATTGAATTCGATGTGCTGATTCGTCAGTTAGATGCGATGGCGTCGGCGAAGATGAACGTATTCCATTGGCACTTCTGGGACGACCAAGGTATCCGCATTCAAACCGAATCTTGGCCGCGTTTATGGTCTGAAACCGCTGATGGTAATTACTACACCAAAGACCAAGTTCGCTACTTAGTTGAATACGCGCGTAATCTTGGTATTCGTGTGATTCCTGAGGTCTCTCTTCCGGGTCACTCTTCTGCGGTTGCTCACGCTTACCCGCGTTTGATGTCGGGCGGTGAAGGGCAAAACTACGAGCAAGAAAGAGGGTGGGGCGTGTTTGAACCACTGATGGATCCACTTAACCCTGAAGTCTATGAGATGCTTGGTGATGTGTTTGATGAAGTGACCGAGCTGTTCCCTGATGAGTACTTCCACATTGGTGGCGATGAGCCGAATTATGCACAGTGGAAAAACAGCGAAAAGCACCAACAGTTCATTGAAGAAAACAATATCGATGGCGAGCGTGGTCTGCAGTCTTACCTCAATGTAAAAGTTGAGAAGATGCTCGAAGAGCGCGGTAAGAAGATGACCGGTTGGGATGAGATTTGGCATAAAGATCTGCCAACTTCTATCGTGATTCAAAGCTGGCAAGGGCACGACAGTATTGGTCGTGCGGCGAAAGAGGGCTACCCAGGTATTCTTTCTACGGGTTATTACCTAGATCAACCTCAGCCGACTAGCTACCACTATCGCAATGACCCAATGCCAAGTGGCATCACAGTTGACGATAAGCTGCACAGTGGCGAAAAGTTCGTGACGTATCAATGGGATAAGCCACGTTCAAAAGGCGGCCCACGTAAGGGAACACTGACTATCATTGAAGCGAAAGACGGGACTTTCCGCGCATTCAGTGATTACAACGGCAAGTCTCGCGAAGAGATCTTCATCCTTGACTATGTGCCGGGCAAAACCTTTGTTGGCCACTTCGATAACTTCATGTCGTACACCGAATTCAACCTAAACCTGAATCCAAAGGGTTTTGCTGAAGGCAGCTACCAACTGGTCGGCAATGTACGTTGGCCAACCACAGGTGAAGTGATTGCGAGCAGTGATGTTGAAGGCAGCGTGATTCCTGAACCAGATGGTGGTTACCCTGCAGAATTAACCGACAAAGAAAAAGAGCTGATCTTAGGTGGTGAGATCACCATGTGGCTAGAGAACAAAGATAGCCTCACAGTAGAAAACTACCTATGGCCGCGTAGTTATGCCATTGCAGAGCGTTTCTGGTCTGATGCGGAATTGACGGACGAACGCAGCATGTACAAGCGTATGAAAGCGATGGATACATGGTCTGAAGTGTCGGTTGGACTTCGTCATCATGCGGACGCTGACATGTTGTTGAAGCGTATTGCAAAAGGCCAAGATATCCACGACCTACGCGTGCTTGCCAAGTACACCGAGCCAGCACAGTACTACGCGCGCAACTGGGAGAAGTGGAATTCTACTGAACCTAAGGGCACTTTATACAGCCAATACGAGCGTCTAAATCGCTTTGTTGATGCACTGCCAGTGGAAAGCTACGCTGTGTATGAGATGCAAGATTTGGTCAACGACGTTTCGACGGGTAATCAACAAGCGCTTGAGCAACTCGCTCAGCATTATCAGCAGGCAAAAGCGGCTGCACTCGCGGCTAAAACTGTCTTCGCAGGTAATGTGTCTTCGGTAGAGACTGTGGTAGTCGCAGAGAAAACGGCGGAAGTCGCAGACTTGGCGTTGACCTTGATTGCTAAAGCACAAGCGGGCGAAAAAGTTCGAGCATCAGATGCGAACGCCTACCAAGCGATACTGTTTGAATCAGCGAAGATCTACGACGAATCGATCATCGCGATTGTTCGCCCGACAGAGCTCTTGTTGAAGCAGTTAGCTGAGTAAGCCGTTAACGGATTAGCGAACAAGTTACACGCCAATCAGTGAATAAAAACCGCCCTCTGTGGGCGGTTTTTTAGTTTTAGCTTCTCAATAGAGTGTGAATTCTAAACTCTATGTAAGCGACTGCTTACTATCAATATTCTGTAGCGTTAACGTGAATGTCAGGTAGAAGCTTCCAAGACCAAACGTTTGGTGTCGTCAGTTGGTTCGTGGACAAATAACGACGAGTTAAGCTTTGCAGTAAACGCGTGCTTCTCGTGGTGTATAAATACCAAAAGTTACGGCTGCTAGTAAACCATTCACGAATGTCTCTTGAACTTCAACTTTAGCAACGTTGTCGATACCGTTACATACTTTAGCTGCATCAATTTGCTTTTTCTGCGCTAGACCGTTAATGAAAAAGTGGTGTGACTTTTCAGTTGTTGGTGCTGTTGCTTCGCTCTCTTGAGGGGCCATTACGAAAGTTTGTTGAGCGCAACCTGTTGCTACAAGTGATAGTGCCGCGATGATCATTAATTTTTTCATGTGTATCTCCAGAGATAAAATTCAGCTCACGTTAGTAAGGGTGAACGAGTGTTGTTTGTTTTGAAGGGGGATATCTAGCCTCCTTCGGTTGATGTTGAACATTATTCCAGAGATGATTGGTCGTTACTGTATGGGTTTGTCAGTCGAATCGTTACACAGTGGAAAGGCTATAGTGAATACGGCGCCCTTTAAAGTATTGCTTTGTGCGACTTGTACTGTTGCACCGTGTTGAACACAGATCTTCTTGACGATAGAAAGCCCTAGACCATGGCCACTCTTGGCTTTGTTACGCGCTTTATCTCCAACATAAAAAGGTTCGAATAGGCGAGAACGGTGCTCTTTTGCTACGCCGTCACCGTCGTCATGCACGGCGATTTGTAGCATATCGTGGTGCACGCTTGCTTCTATCGAAATTTGTGAGCGTGCGAATTTCATCGCGTTACGTACTAGGTTATCTAACGCGCGATTGAGCAGCGTATCATCTGCTAATATCAAATGAGGTTGTTCTGGTAGTGATAGATCAATGTTAAACTCAGTCTCTTTGTTCCAACGGCTCATTGCATGATCGAGAAAGTCTCTTATCTCTAATGGCTGTTGCAAGTTCTCTAGATCACAACTGTCGAGTTTTGCGTAATATAGTAACTCATCGACCATTTTTTCCATCTCTTCTGTGTCTTCAACAATGCTCTCGATAGTATCTTGCTGCCCCTCGTTGAGTGGCGTGTCTTTGAGCATTTCAGCCTGCCATTGAATTCTAAATATTGGAGTTCGCAGTTCATGAGCTACCGCATTGGTAAGTGAACGATTACTCTCGATTAAGCTATGGATTCGGTCGGCCATCAGATTAAAGGATTTATTCAGAGTTCCAATTGCACTGCCGCCTGATGTTTCAGCTCGCGAAGAGAGGTCGCCTTCAGAGAAGCGTAATGTGGCATTTTCAAGCTTCTTAACTCTGCGGAAAATAATCAACAGATGACCCAGGCCATATACGATGAAGCTCGCGATAAAGAATACCCAAATGAGGTCATCTTCGAGCTCTATTTTTTGTCGAACGAGCGTGTCGTCGTTGGGCAGGTAATGATAGATGTTTTTACTGTTAGCTAAGCGAAACCATAACTCCCGATAGTCGTCGTGAAAAATAAATACGTTGGGGTTAGCAGTAAAGAACTCAGAAACTGGAGTCGGTACTTCATCATTCGATTTGAATGTGACGAGGGTATAGCGGGAGGTGTCAACAAACTGATTTATGGCTTGATGAGCGGCTTCGAGGCCCTGATTATTCGCTATGTTTTCTAGGAGATGTTGGTGGGCCGTTGCTTCGTAATCTTGCAATATATATTCATAGTCGGTATTGAGCTGATAGACACAAATTTCGTAGGCGAGAAGACCAACAATAAAGCAAGTTAACAGCCCTAGTAGGGACTCCAAATAGATACGTCGCATAATCGCTCTCTTTCATTGCGCCCGTACTGAGCGCGGTTAATGCCAGGCGGTCGAAACAAATAAGTAACCTTTTCCGCGAATGGTTTGAATTTTCTCTGCTGGTGCTTTGTCGTCACCAAGTATTTTTCGCAAACGTACTACTTTGTTGTCAATCGTCCGGTCGATCCCGTCGTACTCGATCCCACGCAGCGTTTGAGTTAAGTAATCACGTGACAGCGGGGTATCAGGGTTGGATGCTAACAGCCAAAGTAAATCAAACTCACTGTCTGTCAGTGATAAAACCGCGCCTGAAAGCTCACACTTTTTATAGGTGTTTTTCAGAATGAGTTGATCAAATTGAAGGGTGCCTGAGTCATCGACTGATGACGTATTGGTTTCCTGTCGGCGCAATAGTGACCGGACTCTTGCTAGCAGAACTCGTGGTTTTATTGGCTTAGTGACATAATCATCGGCCCCTGTCTCTAAACCAGCAACGTGATCAAAATCGTCATCGCTGGCGGTGAGCATTAAGATTCTACCTTTGAAGTGTGTACGTGTCTGTCGGCAGATTGTAAGCCCATCGGTTACAGGAAGCATTAAATCCAACAGCACGATATCAGGTTGGTCGTCAAGGATGGTTTGCACTGCATCACTGCCATCGTCTAACGCGGTGACCTCAAAGTCTTGTGCTACAAAGTAATCCTTTAGCATTTGCTGAAGTTTTAAATCGTCTTCAACGATGATCATTTTAGGTTTTGTCATTCCGTTATCAGCCTTGTTGTGCGTTTAATTTTTTGAAATTACGTGAGTGCGTTTAATTTTGGCGGCTCCTGCTGTTGCATATTAATCACAAATGCGTCAAGAAGAAATTCCTGATGCGAATGATTAAACACTTTCCATGCTAGTTCAATGCCGATTTGTAATTTTTGCAGGGTTTTTCAGCAGGTTAAAAGTGGTGTTTTAGTCTGTTGGCGAAGAAGGCCGGAAATGAGAGCTCTTAATGTCGAGTTTTTAGTTTAATAACAGAAGAGGCAGCCATGAAGCATCTTTTTAAAGAGGTTTCATGGCTGGTTGGAACTTAATTGGATTTTAAGTCAAAAATTAAGGCCTACGGTTTGAACCTAAGCATGCGTATTTATGAGTTCCGAGTTATGATTTTTGGCAAACAGAACAAAATCGTCTAGTGGCATTGGTTTTGCGAAATAGAAGCCTTGTACTTCGTGACACCCTGCGTGGCCTAAAAATTCAAGTTGCTCTTTTTCTTCAATGCCTTCAGCAAGTACATTGAGTGAGAGTTCGGTTGCTAGCTTACAAATCATGCTCAAGATAGCTTGGTCATCGGTGTTGTTAAGTAAGTCCTTTACAAACTCTCGATCTATTTTCAGTCGATCTATAGGGAGTAGCTTCAAATAGCTAAGAGATGAATAACCAGTACCGAAATCATCTAACGCTATTTCAATGTTTAACTTCTTTAAGTCATTCAATACAGCCACGACCTTCGACACATCACCCAACATGGCACTTTCTGTTACTTCTAATTCCAGTAAACTCGGAGAAAGGCCAGTTTTTTCTAAGGTTAGTTGTGTCAGATCTAAAATGTTCTGTTCCGAAAACTGAATGCTCGAAATATTAACGGCAACCTTTACACCTGCAAGCGCTTTATGATTCTGCCACTGTTGGCAATCAGTGGTAGCTTGTTCGAAAATATGAGCCCCCATTGGAATGATTAAATGGGATTGCTCTGCCAGTTCTATAAAAAGGTCAGGCCTTACGAGGTCTCCATTTGGTTTTTTCCAACGCATGAGCGCTTCGGCACCAATGATACGATTGGTCTTTAAGCAAAATTGAGGTTGGTAATAAGGAATAAATTCTCTGTTTTCAATCGCATTGTTTATCTCTTTGATTAACGTTATACGTCTCAACGCAGCATTCGACAGTTCAGGTTGATGCTTAACCGTAATGTCATCGCCTTTTTCCTTGGATACATATAGAGCGATGTTCGCTTGAATGAGCATTTCAGAACTGCTTTGTGCGCCATTTGAACTGCAGGTTGCACCAAGGTTAGCCACTAGTTTTATCTTGTTCTCATCAATGATAATTTCATTTGAAACCACATCAATCAACATAGCAAAAAAAGCATCCGAACCTTGATCGCCATTGTGTTCTTTCGCAGGCACTGCGATACAGAACTTATTTTCATCCAATCGAGCTAGGTTAAAATCAACCATGGTTGTGCATGCGGATAAGCTGTTGGCTAGATGAAGCAAGATTGTGTCCCCAGCTTTATAGCCGAGTGTATTGTTGATATCTCTAAAACGTTTAATATCAATGATTAACACGGTGATGCGTTCATTTTTTTCTTTGTGTTTATTAAGCAACTCATCAAGCGAACGCAAAAACCCAAGACGGTTCGGCAACTTAGTGAGCGAATCATAGTAAGCCAGTGTTTCGATTTCTTTTGTTAATGCTCTGCGTTGCTGCTCTTTATCATAAAGGCTAGAAAAAGCACTTTGTAGTTCCGTTATCTCGTAATATTTTGCTGGTGGTAAAGACGCACTTTCTTCTTTGCCTTGTGCCAATAAACTAAGAGAGCGAGTGATGTTTTTTAACGGAGTCGATACTCGACGAGCGATGGCAAAGTTAATAAACATCACCGTCATAAAGCTGATTATGCTAATAGACATCAAAGATTGATTGATCATCTTTCCATATGTTAGCCATTCATCTACAACTGTATTTACCTCGAGAATCCCTCGTACATCGTTGAGTTCCCAATCGTGTTTAGGCGAGTCGGGGTGGCTATTGTGGCAGTTTACACAAGTTTGGTCATTGAGGCGGTCTGCCCGAGCGACGCGTACTCGGGTTCTGTCTTGCTCTTGTACAAACTCGACGTAGAACTCATCTGGTTTCTTGTTAATCGCTACCCACGCCCGTTGTTGAAATTCGTCAAAAAGCCTACCTTGACGGTTTTTAAAAGGATAAGGGCTGGTAAACGAGGTCGTGATGGTGAGATCTTTATCAGATTTATCAAGCATTTCGATTAAGAAGGTAGCAGGAACCGGAATAGTGTTCTCTAAGGATTGGTGCTGGGTTGTTGCCACGAGTTCTTGACTATCAACAACTTTCTGTATGACATTTGATGAGTAATAGTTACGAATACTATGAAATGTAGTCACGTAGTTCTTTGCATTTTCAACCGACACTTTTTGAACGAAATCTTCAAGGATAACGGTCGATATTAAAGAGAATAGTAAAATACAAGCAAGTGCTATTCCTATGATTGGATAAATAATGGTCCAAGATAGTGAACGCTTCATTGTCTACCTTTATTGATATTTTTAATTGCCTGACACTACGAAGTGGCTTTCCATGTGGCTTGTTGATGATTTGTTAGCATTATATATAATTTTAGAGTGGCTGAATGTAAGCTCGTGTAACTGGTCTTATGAGTTGGTTTGCACTCTGAAGTGAGTGTTTTTAGCAAGGAAAGGGGGCGAGGATATAGATGAAATACATTCCATTACATAGTTACGACAGATAATTTAATTGTTAACCAATAGAATTTCTCCAATCAAAATTTTGGGGAATAATGGTATGAAGTACTATCGAAATACGTTGCTAGCGTTACCTTTGGCTCTCTTGGCTGGCTGTAATTCAAGTTCAAACACGGGACAATCAACCACCATTTCGCAAAAGGAACCGAAGGCTGACTACGTATTTTCTTCAGCTAAACTTGGTGAGTTGTATCAAGAGAGGCAAGAGCTCCAAGAAGAGGCTATGAAGCTCTCTTACGATGGTATTTTGTATGAAAAAATTCAGTTTGCTGAAGACATTAGTGATAAGCAAAAAGTGATTAGGCTTTTGGATGGCTTAGGTCAAAGTGTTGATCTGTACTTTCCTGAAGCTGGGTTTGATAGTTGTGGTATTTATACAGAGAGCAAGGGCTTGGATCTATTTGATTGTGATGCAGCACAACGCTTTACTTCTAGTGATACTACGTCAATAAAAGCAATGACGAAGGATAAAAAAGTCTCCGTTAATCTTGAATACCAAAACGAGTTGTCGCAATACGTGACGAGCCTAGGTTCGACGATTCTGAGTAAATCCAAAAATGGTAATAAAGTCACCATTACCACATCGTTTGCCTTCAACGCTTTTTACCGCGATGTGCTCAACGAGACTGGCGCTGTTGAACGGATTACTTCCACTCTAGGCGCATCAACCTATTCTCAGCTTTTTGATATCGTGAAGTTATACCGAGGCAGTGAGATGACGTTGAAGTTCACTAACCATATCGGTGGCAGTGCTGATGATGAAATCAACATGTACACCGGGCGCATGATCAATAACAACAAGATGACGACGGTTGTGACTCCAACGGGTTCGGTTTTCTCGGGTGGTACGGATCTATTCGCTGCTGGCAACCCACGTATTTTGCAACGCGCTGATACTACTAAGGCCATTGAGCTGAATAAGCAGGTGGGTGTGCATAGTTGGGCTGAAGGGGATAAAACGGCCAAAGAATTCCCATACACCGACGTGGGTCATCGTAGACAAGCGACCTATTTTCAAAAGGTGATGGGAGAGAAAGGGATCGATTTCTATATCTTCACTTTAGATTCTGCACCTGCTGCTGGTGAGCACTGGATGACCAAAGCAGACTCTGATAAGTACGGTTTCATTACACGTATTGAGTAGTCAAAGAAAGTAGCAATAACGACTCCGCAAAGGTTGATGATGGCTCTGTCATTATCGGCCTTTTTTTGTGCCTATTGTTTCTGCATTGGCTCCGGGTTGTTAGGCTAGTGGTTCCATCGCTCGAATTGGACTTTTTGCTATCGGTAGAATTCATTGGTTAGGTTGCCACATCGGAATGGTGAATAAATTCTTCATTTAACACTCATGTAACAATTAATTCCCGCAGATCGCGTGATAAGAATGTGTAATCACGGCACTTTTTTGTCGATAGAATTTATTATCCGCAGCCTTACTCGCCGATAGGTTTCTATAATCTAACGATGTAAGGAGCATGTGAATGACTAATAAGGACGATCATTTATGCAGTTACTGGCAGGCACTCTGACACACTACGCTAACCCTCAAGCACGCCCTGAATTGGAATACTCGAGTGAGCAGCGTGACATTTTAAGTGTCGCGAACTCTCAACAAGCGATTAAAGATATTTCTCAATGGCCTGGCTACTCTGTTACTCCTTTGCATGAGCTGAATGCAATCTCTGCTGAGATCGGCGTAAACAAGTTTTGGTACAAAGATGAATCGCAGCGTTTTGGCCTGAAGAGTTTTAAAGCACTGGGTGGCGCTTATGCTGTTGCTCGTCAGCTTCAGATTGAGATTGCCAATCGCTATGGGAAGAACCCGACCATCAGTGAGTTGCTCAACGGGGAGTGGAAATCAGAAGTGGCTGAAATCGTTGTCAGCTGTGCGACAGACGGAAACCATGGTCGCTCCGTCGCATGGGGTGCACAAATGTTTGGTTGTGGTTGTGTTATTTACATTCACCGTGACGTATCGGAAGTCCGCAAGCAAGCGATGGAAGCGTTCGGTGCAGAAGTGGTACGCATTACCGGTAACTACGATGAATCTGTTCGTTTGGCCGACTCAGAAGCTAAAGCGCAAAATCGCGTGATTGTTTCGGACACCTCTTACGAAGGTTATATGGAAATCCCTAAAGACGTTGCTTTGGGCTACACCGTGATGTTGGCTGAAATTGTCGAGCAACTTGATGGTGAAATCCCAACCCATGTCTTTGTACAAGGGGGAGTGGGTGGTCTAGCTTCAGCTGTTTGCGGCTACTTCTGGGATCTGTGGGGCGCCGATCGCCCACGCTTTGTAATTGTCGAACCTGAGCAGGCTAACTGCTTACAGAAGAGTGCTCAAGCGGGAAAACCTATCGTGGTTACGGGCGACCTAGAGACGCTGATGGCCGGTTTGGCATGTGGTGAAGTTTCAAGCTTAGCGTGGACGATTCTACAAAATGGCGCTGATGACTTTATGACGTTGAGTGAAGAAGCTATTCCGCAATCGATGCGCATGTTGGCGAGTGGTGAAAAAACGGAAGTAGCGATAGAGGGCGGGGAATCTGCAGTCCCAGGTTTTGCCGCAGCGATCATCGCCAAGCAAGCTCCGAACTTCGCTGAAAAATTGAATTTGACTCAAGACAGTCGAGTGTTGGTTATTGGTACTGAAGGGGCAACCGACCCGGATCTCTACCAACAGATCATCGACAATAAAATCTAATAGCGAAAAGTAAATAGCTAATAGCTAATAGCTAATCGCGAACAACGAATAATAAAGTAAGCCCCAAGGTTGGCGGTATGTAAGGTTTCTTCATACCGTCTTTTTTTCCTCTCTTTTTTGACTTCATTTCACGACACGCCTTGCTTTCTAATCGCACTGGTCATCAATCGATCTGGTTAATCAATCGCGCTGCTCATCAATTGGAATCGTCAGCCCCACCTTGACGTTATCCATCACCACATTGGTTTGAAAGCTCTTGATATTGGCATTGTCGAAGAAGGCTTCACGAGTAAAGTTGTCGTAACCTTCCATATCCGCTGCAGTAACAATCATGATGAAATCTGAACTGCCGGTTACGTAATAGCATTGCTGTACTGAGCGGTTCGAACTCATCTCTTTTTTGAAGTTGTGCATCAAATCCACACGTTCACGCTCTAGCGTTACCTGAACGATAAACGTCATTCCATGGCCGACTGCTTTTGGGTTGATCACGGAGACATCAGCTTGAATGACACCTTGCGCTCTCATGCGTTTTAAACGGCGCTGAACAGCAGCAGGAGAGAGCCCGACCTTTTCTGCAATCTTGTCAGAGGTAGCTCTGTTTGAGTCTTGTACGATGTTGAGGATCTTCTTGTCGAAACTGTCGACCACCAATGCAGGTTGCTGTGTCATACCCATACTTCCCAATATCTGTTTGTAAATTAATTGTTTCTTTTGAACCAGTGTGTGATCGAGTTAAAGGTATTTAGCCTTAACATTTAGACCTCAATGAGCGAGAACAAAAAACCACTATAACGCAGAAAAAATGCGGAATTTCTGCACAACAAGGTCATCATTTAATGATAATCCTTAAAGTTATCGGTGCATTATTAATCTTGTGAACGAAATGTAAAGATCAAATCGACAGAGTTTGAAAATTATATGAAACATGTTGTTAACATCCTTTGGGCGATGTTAACTCTCGCTCAAGGAGTTGGAAAGTATGAAATCTGCAACCGCTACTTTACAGTTTGAATTAGAAAAATTGGCACCAGCAGGACGCGTCGGTGTGATTGCGTTAGCGACAGATTTCAATATTGAGCGTGATTTAAACGCGTTGTATCCAAACGATGTGCAATCGTTCACCAGCCGCCTGAGAAACTACAATCCATTGACGATAGAGAACCTGCGTAAGATGGAGCCGGGAATCGCTGCTTGCGCCGATACCATCTTACCGGGTACTGAATTAGATGTGGTGATCTACGCTTGTACCTCTGGCACTGTAGCGATTGGCAGCGAACGCATTACGCAGCTTATTCATCAGTCTCGCCCAAACGCTGCGGTAACGAATCCGGTGACCGCTGCCTTAGCGGCTTTCGACAGCTTTAAAGCGAAGCGTATCTCGGTACTAACGCCTTATACCGAAGCCGTAAATAAAGACGTGGCGGCATTTTTTGAATCACAAGGCATTGAGGTGTTGAGCATCGCAGGCTTTGGTTTTGAAGATGACACCGCGATGACGTTCATTTCTCCAATGGACATCAAACACGCCGCACTACAAGTCTGTGACCCTGATGCTGACCTTCTGTTTATCTCTTGCACTGCGTTGCGAGCTGCATCCGTTGTTGAATCCATTGAAGCGCAACTAGATAAGCCCGTCGTGAGCAGTAATCAGGTATTGGCTTGGCACTCGCTTCAGTTGATGAACTACCCCATACCCATTAAAGGCTTTGGTGCACTGCTAGCGCACCATCTCCAGCCATCCTCAGATAATTGCCAAAGGTCGCAGTCGTTGTAACGACCTTTGATTGAGGCTGCTCGCTTTGCGTCTACATTCAGCAGCCAAGCTAACTCCATATTTAACGTTAATACAAAGAATGACACTTTGGGAACACTACTATGCCGTCTACTTTTTCGATAAAACCAGACCAACTGTCTTCACAGCTTATCCAGAACATGACGGAATGGCGTCAACATTTACACCGCTTTCCTGAGTGTGGCTTTGACGTGAATCTGACCTCTGATTTCATCGCCAGTAAGCTTGAGATCTTTGGTATTGAAGTGGTACGTAACATCGGTAAAACAGGATTAGTAGGGATACTTCGTTCTGGATCAAGTGACGCGAGTATTGGCCTAAGAGCTGACATGGATGCTTTACATATTCATGAACAAAACAGCTTTTCGCATTGCTCACAACACGATGGAAAGATGCACGCCTGTGGACACGATGGACACTCTGCAATGTTGCTTGGCGCAGCAAGCTATTTGGCCGAAAACTTATTGTCAGGGAACTCAACCTTCGATGGCACGGTGTATTTCATTTTTCAACCCGATGAGGAGCATGGTTGTGGCGCGCAAGCGATGATTGATGATGGCTTGTTTGAGCGATTCTCGATTGATGAAGTATACGGCGTTCACAACTTCCCCGGTCTAGCGGAAGGTGAATTGATGGTTCGCCCCGGATCATTAATGGCCAGTGAGAGTAGCTTTGAGATCACCATCAATGGTGTGGGTGGACATGCTGCTCTGCCGCATCAAGGGGTCGATCCTCTCGTCGTTGGCTCGCAAGTCATTCTTGGTCTGCAAACCATCGTGTCTCGTAATCTCAGTGCGATTCACGACACGGCTGTAGTCTCTGCCACCGAATTTATTACCGATGGCACGGTCAACGTCATCCCGACTCAAGTAGTCATTAAAGGCGATTGTCGCTGCTTCACTGAATCTTCCCTCGATCGAATCAAGCAAAGCATGGAGCGAATCGTGGCGGGCATTTGTCAGGCAGCAGGCGCGACTTACGACTTCGAGTTTATCAATACCTTCTACCCAACCATCAACAGCGAGCAACAAACCCAATATTCGGTTGCCGCCGCGCAGAAGGTGCTTGGTGTAGAGAACGTTAATGAGGCCTGTGACCCACTGACAATTTCGGAAGATTTCTCAAGCATGTTGCGCGTTAAACCGGGCTGCTATGTGCTGTTGGGTAATGGCACGGAATCGGTCGGTGGTTGCGCACTGCATAACCCGAAATACGACTTTAATGACGGCATCTTAAATCTCGGTGCGAGTTACTGGATTCAGTTGGTGAACGATCGTTTAGCAAGGTCAATTTAGAAATTCTTATTTAGAAACAATGAATTAGAAGTAAATCAATGAGAAGTAACAACTCAATTAGAAGCAATAAGTCAATTTGAAGTAACAAGTATAGAAACAGATTCAGCAGTGACGTATTTGGCACTGCAAGATGGCTGACTTTAAACGGAGTTTATTGTCGACACAGCCAAAACTGAAGCGCGTGAAGTGACCAAGGTCATCAGCGTGTAATTAGGATAATAAAAGGAAAGACAGGATGAAACGATTAGGCGTAGCACTGCTAAGTTTGAGCATGGTTTTTGGCGTTCATGCCGAAACATGGAAGTTTGCTTCAGAAGAGGACAAAACAGACGTTCAAGACATCTATGCGCAAAAATTTGCGGAAGTAATCAAGAAGGAATCTGATGGCGACATCCGTGTTCGCATCTATTACTACGGCCAACTGGGTACAGAAAACGACATCGTAGAGCTGGCTGCTAAGGGCACGATTCAATTTGTGTCGGTAGGCGCGGGTCACTTAGGGTCTTACGTACCTGAAGTTCAAGCGGTGAGCTTACCGTATGTTCTTGGTACTAACGAAGCGATCACGCATAAGGTCTTAACGGAAAGTCCAACCATCTACAACAAGCTGGCACCTAAGTTTGAGAGCGTAAACTTAAAGCTGTTGTCGATGATGTCTGAAGGTGAAATGGTTTGGGGCGGCAATAAACCTATCCGTACACCTGAAGATTTTGCGAACCAGAAAATCCGAACTTTCACTTCAACCATTCCTGTTGAAACCTACAAAGCGTTTGGTGCAACACCTACTCCTCTTTCTTGGGGTGAAGTGTACGGTTCATTACAACTTAAGACCATCGATAGCATGGTTAACCCGATTTACTTCATCTACAACGCGAAGTGGCATGAGGTTCAAGACTACCTAATGTTCCCAGGTCAGCAACCCTATGTGAGCACGGTTTCGACCAATAGCAAGTGGTACAACGGCCTGTCGAAAGAGAAGCAAGCGATGGTCGACAAAGCAATTACAGCGGCAGACCAAGCGGCTTACGACTATCAGGTACGCATCAACAAAGAGAACATGGACAAGATCTTAAAAGAGCGTCCAGACATGCAAGTGGTTGTGTTAACTGAGGAAGAGCGTGAACGCTTCAAGGTCCTCAGTCAAAAGCTGCACACGACTTACTATGACGTGGTAGCAAATGCCTACCCTGCCGGTGAGCAAAGTGAAGCGCGTGAGGGTGCGAAAACCATTCTCGAAGAAATCCTAGATGAAGTGAAGGCTGCTTCAGCGACGCAATAGAAAGCGTTGTCAGGATGAATGCTATCCGCTGTTTATTGGCAGCGGTTAGCTTATCCCCACCTTCTCCAAATTGTGGCAATGGACCCCTGTCACTGAACGAAGTATGGAGCACTGCCTGTTATGAAAGAACTGCTACATAAAATAAGCGTCGCGACAGAAAAGCTAGAACGCTTTTTGATCACAGCCGCTATTCTCGCGATGATGATCAACTCCACCGCCAATGCGATTGGGCGATATGCCTTCAATAAAAGCCTGTTCTTCTCAGAAGAGCTTAACCAATTTCTTATTGTCTCAGTGACCTTTATTGGCTTCGCCTATGCCGTCCGCCAAGGTCGAAATATCCGCATGACTGCGGTGTACGATTCACTGAGTTTCAAAGCCCAGAAGGTGCTCACCACCGTGATTGCATTGTTGACTGGGATGTTGATGTTTTACCTCGCTTATCACGCCTTCCTGTATGTCCAAGAGTTGAAGTCAATCAACCGACTTAGCCCAGCGCTGCAGTTTCCGGTGTATTGGGTCTACTCCATTATTCCAATCGGCTTTGCCATAGCAGGGCTGCAATACAGCATGAGTTTTTTGATGAACTTGCTGCATAAAGAAATCTACGTGTCATTCGATGTCATAGAGAATAAACATAACAACGTGGGTGAATTCGAATGAGTGATATTGCACAATTTTTCTCGGACATTATTGCCGGCGAATTAGATATTTATGTCATCACATTTACTCTTGTTTCTGTGATGGTGATTTTGCTGTTTTTGAGCTTCCCAATGATCGTTCCGTTAGCGGTTGGAGCTTTAATTGGCTTGATTCATTTCTCTCAGGTAGAGCCGGGAGTACTGATTCAGCAGATGGTTACGGGCATCTCGCCTAACGCATTGATTGCGGTACCCATGTTTATCTTGGCGGCTGATATCATGACGCGTGGACACACGGCCTATAACTTACTTGGTTTAATCCAAGCGTTTGTCGGGCATCTGCGTGGTGGGTTACCGATTACGACGTGTATCAGCTGTACTTTATTTGGTTCTGTTTCCGGTTCGACCCAAGCGACCGTGGTGTCGGTTGGCCAAATCATGCGTCCGAAACTACTCCAAGCAGGCTACAAAGACAGCTTTGTGATGGCGCTGATCATCAATGCCAGTGATATCGCGTTTCTTATCCCACCGAGTATCGGTTTGATTCTTTACGGAACCTTAGCCAACGCCAGTGTAGGGGAGTTGTTTATTGCTGGTATTGGCCCAGGTTTAGTACTCGCGAGCCTGTTCTCTTTGTACAGCTATGCCTACAGCGTGAAACACAGCGACACCATCACTTTGGTTGAAAAAGCCAACACAGCAGAACGTATTGAAGCGATTAAGAAAGCGATTCTTCCTCTTGGTTTCCCTGCTTTGATTATCGGTGGTATATATTCGGGCATTGTCACGCCAACCGAAGCGGCTTCATTCGCTGTGTTGTATGCGATCATCGTTGAGTGCATTTTCTATCGCAAACTTGGCGTAAAAGACATCTGCGATGCGGCGTTAAATACCGGCTTGATTACCGCGGTTGTCTTTGTGCTGGTGGGTGTTGGTCAGGCGTTCTCTTGGTACATCTCGTTTGAACAAATCCCTCAAGAGTTGTTGGCTCCTCTCAATCTAGAAGATGCTTCTCCCGAGTTCATCCTGTTTGTTATCGCACTGACTTTCTTTGTTGGTTGCATGTTCGTAGATTCATTGGTGGTGCTGCTTATCTTGACGCCCATCTTCATGCCGATTGTTGATGCAGCAGGCATCGATCCAATCTTGGTCGGAGTGATGGTCACGCTACAAATGGCGATTGGGTCGGCAACGCCTCCATTCGGTTGTGACATCTTTACCGCAATTGCGATTTTCGAGCGTCCTTATATGGAAGTCATCCGCGGAACATTGCCGTTTTTCCTCATCTTGATATTGATGTCTGCTTTGTTGATTTTCTTCCCAAGCATCGCTCTGTTGCCAAGAGACATCTTATTCAATTAATCCGTCGAGTTACCCTTATTCAATCAAGGATAGAGATATGAGTATATTGCCGTTAACACCTCCGCAGAGAGGGTTTGTATCAGCAGAACTAGAACCGCGTACTGTAGAGTTGCAACAACGTTTGCGTGCGCAAAACATCGATGCTGCGTTTTTCACGACCGAGCCTGAATTCCGCTATTTCAGCGGTTTTAAATCGCAGTTTTGGGAAAGCCCAACTCGACCTTGGTTTTTGGTGGTGCCAGCGGTTGGTAAGCCGATCGCTGTTGTACCAGAGATCGGTGTGGCTGGTTTTGACGATACATGGATTGAAGATGTGCGCAGTTGGCCGTCACCAAGACCAGAAGACGATGGCGTCTCTTTATTAGTATCTACATTATCTGAGGTCTCCAAGGGTTCTCGCAGAATCGGTTCGATGATTGGGCCGGAAACACATCTGCGCATGCCTGCCACTAACTATGCGTTGTTACAGCAGAAGCTGAGCCAACACAGTGTGGTTGATGTGTCGCTGATGGTTCGCGATTTGCGTAGTGTTAAATCTCAAGCGGAGATCGATAAAGTACGCTTCGCTTGCCAAGTCACGGCTGCGGGCTTTGAGTATCTTCGTCATCATCTCGCGATAGGGATGACAGAGCGACAGGCGTGCAAAGCCATGCATTTGGAGATGTTGCGTTTGGGTGCCGATGCGTGTCCTTATCTGATTTCGGCATCCGGCCAAGGTGGCTATGACAATATCATCATGGGGCCAACGGATCGTGTGCTCTCTGAAGGAGATGTACTGATCATCGACACGGGGGCTAACTTTGATGGCTACTTCAGCGACTTTGACCGCAATTATGCGTTTGGGCATGCGCAGCCAGATACCATAGCGGCTTATGACGCCGTTTATCAATCGACAGAAGCTGGGCTCGCGATTGCAGAGCCGGGCCGAACAACCGGAGACGTGTGGCAAGCCATGTGGTCGGTGCTCGAAAAGAACGGTGCACTCGGCAACGATGTGGGTCGCATGGGGCATGGTCTGGGTATGCAGCTGACTGAGTGGCCATCACATGTCCCTAACGGTGATGTGATCTTAAAACCCGGTATGGTGTTAACGCTTGAGCCGGGTATGGCATTTGCGAAGAACCGCATGATGGTGCACGAGGAAAACATCGTTATCACAGAGTCTGGCTGCGAGATGCTTCATCAAAGAGCATGGCAATCTATGCCGATTATTGGCTAGTCAATCATTGAACCTAGTTTCTAGATCTAGTCCTAGCTTTATTATCTGGCTCTGAAATTGAGCCGTCACCAAGTAGAGCATCCATTCGTTACAAGATGCTCTGCTTTTCATTCTATGTTCCCCATTCTGCTACTCCGATTATTACGTTTAAGTTTTCTCAAATGACGTTTGACTCTTCTTATGCGATTCTCTTCCTTTGTTTAAATCTTGTGCTTATTGACTAAAAACTTTTGACCCGTAACCATCACACCTCAAATCTTTAATGATTTCATTTAGCGGTCTAAATGATATTTAACTGATTGTTTTAAAATAATTTATTGTACTTTGAATGCTGTATTGTTACGAGTTTGTTTTAAATAATCATTTGAACCCTAATCAAATTTCTGTCATTTTATACTTAACTGAACGTTCAATATAAAATAGAAGGACTAAGAAATGCCCAAGGTTGGGATGCCTGACATACGTAAACCACAGCTTGTCCAAGCCACCATGACGGTGATTGATAGAGTAGGTTTACATGCCGCGAGTATTGCGTTGATCAGCAAAGAAGCGGGAGTCTCCACTGGCATTATTAATCACTATTTTGGTGGAAAACATGGGCTGCTCGAAGAGACCATGCGAGAAATACTGCGTCAACTTTCGAATACCGTAACAACAGAATTAAAAGCGCTCCCTGCTGATGCTCACCAGCAAAGGATCAACGCTATCATCAACGGTAATTTCGAAGGCTATCAAGCGGAAAATAAAGTGTCGAAAACATGGCTCGCATTCTGGTCTTATTCGATGCATGACGCTCAACTCAAGCGTCTTCAGCGCGTGAATGAAAAGCGTTTGATTTCTCACTTACTTATTGAATTAAAATCAATTTTTCAACCTGATCAAGCGGAATTGATCGCACACGGCATCGCATCATTAATTGATGGCATCTGGCTGAGAGGGACGCTCAATCCTGAAGGCATTAACGCTGATAAAGCTCGTGCAATCATCAATGACTACTTAGACAAGCAGCTTACGTTTTACTCGTGTCAGCGCGATTAATGATTCATCAAAAATTCTAGTGAGTGAGCTCAAAAGGCTCGCTCTCAACAACGATATGCATTCACAAATACATAGACCGATAGAGTCTAACAACAATAATTAAGTCAGAAGATCAAATGGAAATGAACTCGTTATACATCGATGGTAAAGCGGTTGACGCTACCTCAGGCGAAACTTTCGTCAGCATCAACCCTGCAAACGGCGAACCTATCGCAACGCTTGGCCAAGCTTCTTCAGCTGACGTTGAAAATGCGATTGAATCGGCGAAGCGCGGGTTTGCGGTATGGTCAGCAATGACAGCCGTAGAACGCAGCCGCATTCTTTTAAAGGCGGTAGAGATACTTAGAGCTCGAAATAATGACCTTGCGAACCTTGAGGTTGTCGATACGGGCAAGCCGTTACAAGAAGCGATCGAAGTCGATGTGGCTTCTGGCGCCGACGTTATTGAGTATTTCGCAGGGCTAGCACCTACGCTGCAAGGCGATCAACAACCTCTTAGTGAATCTCAATTTTTCTACACTCGCCGCGAACCACTAGGTATCTGTGCGGGTATTGGCGCGTGGAACTACCCTATCCAAATCGCAATGTGGAAATCGGCTCCGGCATTGGCCGCTGGTAACGCGATGATTTTCAAGCCTTCAGAAGAAACGCCGCTAACGGCACTTAAGCTTGCTGAAATCTTCACAGAAGCTGGCCTTCCTGATGGCGTGTTTAACGTAGTTCAGGGCGATTACCGTGTCGGCCAAATGCTCACGGCTCACCCCGACATCGCTAAAGTGTCTTTCACAGGTGAAACTGGTACGGGTAAAGCGGTAATGTCAGACAGTGCTAAAACACTCAAGTCTGTAACGATGGAGCTCGGCGGTAAATCACCAATGATCATCTTTGATGATGCGAAATTGGACGATGCGGTGTCGGCTTCAATGGTCGCTAATTTCTACACCCAAGGCGAAGTGTGTACTAACGGTACTCGCGTTTACGTTCATGAAAGTATCTATAATGATTTCATCGATCAACTTAAAACACGCACTGAAAAGCTCATCATTGGTAACCCGATGGATATGGAGACTCAGATCGGCGCGTTGATTTCTAAAGAACACCTTTCAAAAGTCCTTGAAGCAATTGAACTGGCTAAACAGTCTGGCGCTACATTGCTGACTGGCGGTTATCAAGTGACGGACAACGGCTTAGCAAACGGCAACTTTGTTATTCCTACGGTATTCACAGATTGCCATGACGACATGCCTCACGTTCAACAAGAGATCTTCGGCCCTGTAATGTCAGTGTTGAAGTTTACGGACGAAGACGATGTGATTCGTCGTGCTAACGATACTCAATACGGCCTCGCTGCTGGCGTATTCACGCAAAACCTTTCTCGCGCTCACCGGGTTATTCACCAAATGCAGGCGGGCATTTGTTGGGTTAATACGTGGGGTGACTCACCAGCAGAAATGCCTGTTGGTGGCTACAAACTTTCAGGGGTTGGCCGCGAAAACGGGCCAGAGACTCTACTCCACTATACGCAGACTAAGAGCATTCTTATTGAACTTGGCGACTACGCCAGCCCTTATGCCTAACACGTAACACTCAATTTTATGGGTTAGCTTAACAGAGCTAGCCCTACTGACTCATCTCAGGGAAATCAAAACATGGAACAACGCTACGATTATATTATCGTCGGCGCGGGTTCGGCCGGCTGTGTGTTAGCGGATAGGCTAACGGAAAGCGGTGAACATAGCGTTTTATTATTGGAAGCGGGTGGTACGGATAAGAGTATTTTTATCCAAATGCCGACTGCGCTTTCTTACCCGATGAATACTGAAAAGTACGCTTGGCAATTTGAGACCCAGCAAGAACCGGGCCTTGATGGACGTGAACTGCATTGTCCACGTGGCAAGGTGTTAGGTGGCAGCTCATCGATCAACGGCATGGTTTACGTTCGTGGCCACGCTTGTGACTTTGACCAATGGGAAGAAGAAGGCGCTGCTGGTTGGAATTACCAAGCTTGCTTGCCTTACTTCCGCCGTGCTGAATCATGGAATAAAGGTGGTGACGAATATCGTGGCGACAATGGCCCAGTCGGCACTTGTAACGGTAACGATATGGAGCTCAACCCACTTTACCAAGCATTCATTGATGCAGGTAAAGATGCCGGTTACCCAGAAACTCAAGACTACAACGGCTACCAGCAGGAAGGCTTCGGCACCATGCACATGACGGTAGATAAGGGTGTTAGAGCCTCAACCTCTAATGCTTATCTACGTCGTGCATTGAAGCGTTCAAACCTTACCTTGAAAAAAGGCATCGTGGCACGTCGTTTCTTACTTGAAGCACAAAACTCAACAGGCCAATCAGGCTTGAAAGCCGTTGGTGTCGAGTTTGAAAAGTCAGGTAATACCCAAGTGGCTGTGGCGAACAAAGAAGTGATCTCTTCTGCGGGCTCTATCGGTTCTGTTCAACTGCTTCAGCTTTCTGGTATCGGCCCGAAAGCCGTGCTTGAAAAGGCCGGTGTTGAGCTTAAACACGAACTCAGTGGCGTCGGTGAAAATCTTCAAGATCACCTAGAAGTGTACTTCCAATATCACTGTAACGAACCTATCACGCTCAACAGCAAGTTGGGCTTAGTCAGCAAAGGCATGATTGGCGCGGAATGGATTCTGACTCGCAAAGGTTTGGGTGCTACTAACCACTTTGAATCGTGTGCGTTTATTCGCTCTCGCAAAGGATTGAAGTGGCCAAACATTCAATACCACTTCCTGCCAGCAGCGATGCGTTACGACGGACAAGCGGCCTTTGATAGTCACGGTTTCCAAGTTCATGTTGGGCCTAATAAGCCAGAAAGTCGTGGTACGGTAGCGATCACTTCTGCTGACCCACATGCCAAGCCAGAGATCATTTTCAACTACATCTCGACCGAACAAGATCGCCAAGATTGGCGCGATTGTATTCGTCTGACGCGTGAGATTTTGTCGCAACCTGCGATGGATGTTTACCGTGGTGAAGAGATTCAGCCGGGTCTAAGCATTACCTCCGATGAAGCAATTGACGAATGGGTTAAGCAGAACGTTGAAAGTGCTTATCACCCTTCTTGTGGCTGCAAAATGGGCGCTGATGATGACCCAATGGCGGTACTTGATGAAGAGTGTCGTGTTCGCGGCATTGATAGTCTGCGTGTTGTCGACTCGTCTGTTTTCCCTGTTATTC
Source organism: Vibrio sp. 10N.286.46.A8 (assembly GCF_041470165.1). Classification (NCBI taxonomy): domain Bacteria; kingdom Pseudomonadati; phylum Pseudomonadota; class Gammaproteobacteria; order Vibrionales; family Vibrionaceae; genus Vibrio; species Vibrio sp. 10N.286.46.A8. The sequence goes on along the minus strand of NZ_JBFRLX010000093.1, from coordinate 29,560 downwards.
CAAACGGCAACCTTAACGCACCCACTATTATGGTGGCTGAGCGCGCCTCGGATCTGATTCTGGGCAAGCCCGTTCTAAAAGAGCAAAACGTTCCGGTATGGATAGCCCCAGAATGGGAAGAGACACAAAGAATCAATAAGCCAGTACGAGAAGCGTAAGTCTCTGTTATTGGACAAAAAATAGGAAAAGCAGCAAAGAATAAAAACAACAAGTAACAAGCAAAAAATAACAAAACTAATTAGTCAAAAGTCAGAAGAACTGCTCTCTATCAGTGTTGATATCGAGCAGCAAAAGGAAAGATAAAAAGGAACCATTATGACGACTCTAAATATTCAGAAAGTGACAACAAAAACGTTAACAGCACTAGCCATCAGTTCATTTGCATTTGGTGCTAACGCTTCTATCGAACCACAACAATGTGAAAACGTACGCTTCGCTGATGTTGGTTGGACAGACATTACTGCGACAACGGCTGTTACTTCTGAGCTACTGAAAGGCCTAGGCTACAAAACCAAAACTGACCTACTTTCAGTACCGGTTACTTACTCTTCAATGGCGAACGGCGATATTGACGTATTCCTAGGTAACTGGATGCCAACAATGGAAGGCGATATCGCGAAGTACCGCGAAGCAGGAACGGTTGACACTGTGCGTGCCAACCTTGAAGGCGCAAAATACACGCTTGCTGTTCCTAAATACGTCTATGACGCAGGCGTAAAAACCTTCGCTGACCTTGCAAAAAATGCCGACAAATTTAAAGACCGCATCTACGGTATTGAGCCGGGCAACGATGGCAACCGTCTAATCCAGTCAATGATCGACTCAGACGCTTTTGGCTTGAAAGATTTCAGCTTAGTTGAATCAAGTGAAGCGGGCATGGTATCGCAAGTATCTCGCGCTGCTCGTCGTAGCCAGTGGATTGTTTACCTTGGTTGGGCTCCGCACCCAATGAACAGCAATGTTGAGATGGAATACCTATCAGGTGGTGACGACTTCTTCGGCCCTAACTACGGCGGCGCGAATGTTTACACCAACGTTCGTTCAAACTACCTGTCTGAGTGTGCAAACGTCGGTCAACTTCTACAAAACCTAGAATTCACTCTTGAGATGGAAAACCAGTTGATGGAAGAGATTCTTAACCAAAAAGTGAAGCCAGAAAAAGCAGCTCAACAATGGTTGAACAAGAACCCTCAACAAGTTGAAGCTTGGTTAGACAACGTAAAAACGCATAAAGGTGAATCAGCGACTCAAGCCGTTACTGAATACCTAAAGCAAGTTAAAGCTTAGTTCTACCTATCTCAACAGCTACATAAATAATAAAGGTGGGCTTGCCAATTTATCGATTGGTTTGAAGTAGCCCACCCATAATAAAAGGCAATATTGTGAATTTTATTACGGAAAACAAAATCCCTGTTGGTCAATGGATGGAAGCGGGTGTTGATTGGCTAACAATCAATGCAGCAGGATTCTTTGACGCTATTTCGATTTTTCTAGAAACCGTCATTATGTTTTTAGTCGATGTATTTAAGTGGATGCCACCGGCTTTACCAATCGTGATGACTGCGGCGATTGCATGGTATTTACACCGTAAACCCTCGCTTGTGATTTTCGTGGTTGCAGCTTTGCTGACTATTTTAAACCTTGGCTACTGGCAAGAAATGCTGGAAACCTTTGTCCTCGTGTTTGCAGCGACAACGATTTCCGTATTAATTGGCGTTCCAGTTGGCATTATGGCCGCGCATCGCCCTTGGTTGTATACGGTGCTTAGACCCATTCTTGATTTAATGCAGACGGTTCCGACGTTTGTGTATCTGATTCCGACTTTGGTTTTATTCGGCTTGGGCATCGTTCCTGGCTTAATCTCGACCATTATCTTCGCCATTGCCGCGCCAATTCGTTTGACCTATTTAGGCGTCACCAAAGTGCCTGAAGAGTTGATTGAAGCGGGTAAAGCGTTTGGTGCAAGCCGCATGAAATTGCTGATGAAAGTGGAATTACCGGCTGCCTTACCAAGCATTATGGCGGGTGTAACTCAATGTATTATGTTGTCGCTTTCGATGGTGGTTATCGCTGCTCTTGTCGGTGCTGACGGGCTTGGTAAACCTGTTGTTCGCGCATTGAACACAGTGAACATCTCACAAGGTTTTGAAGCCGGGCTGGCGATTGTGTTAGTCGCTATCATTCTTGATCGCTTGTGCAAAACACCAAACCAGAAGGAAGCTTAATCATGTCTAACTCTCAGGAAAAAAAGACAATGGACGCGATTACCATTAAGAACCTCGATGTTGTGTTTGGTGATAAGCCGAAGCAAGCGCTTGAGCTGCTCGATCAAGGTAAAACTCGCCAAGAGATCATTGATGAAACTGGCCAAGTCGTTGGCGTAGATAATGTGTCGCTGACCGTTGAAGAAGGCGAGATTTGTGTGCTGATGGGTTTGTCTGGTTCTGGTAAATCATCTTTGCTTCGCGCAGTTAATGGCTTGAATGAGATCAGCCGTGGCTCATTGGCGATCAAAGATGGAGACAAGCTGGTTGATTTAGGTGAACAGTGCGACGAAGCGACTCTGCGCCACCTTCGTACTCACCGCGTTTCTATGGTGTTCCAAAAGTTTGCCCTAATGCCTTGGTTAAACGTGTTAGATAACGTGGCGTTTGGTCTTGAAATGCAAGGTGTAGCTAAAGATGTTCGTCGTGCTAAAGCGCGTGAACAACTTGAAATGGTGGGTTTGGCAGAGTGGGAAACCAAGTATCCGCATGAACTATCGGGCGGTATGCAGCAACGTGTTGGCCTAGCGCGTGCCTTTGCGATGGATACCGACATTCTTCTTATGGATGAACCGTTTTCAGCGCTTGATCCGCTGATTCGTGCACAGTTGCAAGATGAGCTAATTCTATTGCAAAACAAGCTTAACAAAACGATTCTGTTCGTGAGTCATGATTTAGACGAAGCGCTGAAGATTGGTAATAACATTGCGATCATGGAGTCAGGTAAATTGATTCAACATGGTAAGCCTGAAGAGATCGTACTCACACCAAAAACGGAATATGTGAAAGATTTTGTCGCACACACTAACCCGTTGAACGTATTGAAAGGTCGTTCGTTGATGCAGCCACTGGATTCTTTGAAACAAGAAGATGAAAGTTGGAAGATCTGTGACTCTAAAGACTTATGGATTGAGCAGAGTGAAGGTACTTTGTCTGTAAAAGGTGAATCGACTTTAGCGCTTGTTGAGTGGAACGAATCCGACGATTTAACGGCAATCAGCGCGTCGAGTGTTGTAGTGGCAAGTCCAGAGATTGGCATGCGCGATGCGATTAAACTGAAACAGCTAAGTAATCACCCGATTTTGCTAGTGGAAGACAATAAACTGGTCGGTATTTTGGATAACAGTGAATTTTATAATGCGCTTACTGGTAACTTTCAGATGAATACCGCTGCGTAAAATTTCGTTTTTCAGCTTAGCTATTGAGGCTGGTTTTTTATTGGGTGGAGAGGGTTAAATCTCTCTACCTCTATGATTATTAAAATATATTATTCTTTGAGTTTATATTCTCTGACTCATTATTTTTGTCTTCATTGAAGCTTTGATTCCCCCTTCATTAAGCAAAACTGCCGTACCACGCAAGTTTAGTGGTATAGAAAAGATTGAGAATAGTATTAACATCAGTACAATGCGGAAAAATCAATGAAGTAAATTATCAATTTACAGTGTAATTCGAGCGATCCTAAGCTGTTCCGTTTGGAAAATCTCATCGCCGCGACACTGTAAAGTCACTCACAGTATATTAGTACAAAGGTCTGCATCTTGGATAAACATGACGAAATCTTGGTCGCTATTCGCCAAATTATTCGCGCTATCGATTTACACTCGAAAAAGCTGAGTAAAGAGTATGGTTTGACGGGCCCTCAATTGATTTTAATGCGCGCAATCCAAGAGATGGGTAATGTGACGATCAAAGAATTGTCTAATCAAACTAATGTGAGTCAAGCGACGACAACGACGATCATCGATCGCTTGGAATTGAACGGCTACGTACAACGTGTTCGCAGCTCGTCAGATCGCCGCAAAGTACACGCAAATCTGACTGAAAAAGGTCAAGAGCTACTTAACAATGCGCCACCACCGCTACAAGATAACTTTGTTAAAAAATTCCAAAATTTAGAAGCATGGGAGCAAAGCCTACTGCTTTCTTCGATGCAACGTGTGTCTGCAATGATGAACGCCGAAGACATCGACGCAGCCCCAGTTCTACAGCTTGAAGGCATTGCAAACGTAGTCAAGAGCTAACGTAGTTTTAAATTGTCTAGCTAAGAAAAAGTTTAAAGAGTTATAAAATGGTCGCATCAAGCGGCCATTTTTTGATCTTGGCCTCCCAATTTTTCTGACTTTACTAATAAAAATCATCTTTTAGTTTTAGCCTATCGATATAAGCTAAGGTTTTCGAAAGACTAAGTATCAAGCGAAGGTATCTATATAGGCTATGGCATCAAGTTTATGCTGACATATGATGATCTTCTCGTTGTGTCTAATCTCCCCCCACTTCTAAGCGACTAAACTTTTTTCAAGATAAGCGCATGCCATAAAACGAAAACAACAACCTTAAATGGCTCGTTTGGCGCCTTAAAATGGCCAAATTAGGGTATTTTAAGTTGCTGTTTTTGTTGGTTTTTAATTTGATGTTTTCTTAAGATCACAATGGTAGTCTTAGCTTGATTTCTTTAGGGGGCTAAATGGACACCAATAACAGCACTTATCATCAGCACAGTTTTGCTCAGCAAGATCTATCAGAGCTTACATTTACGGCCTGTACGTTTATCCGTTGTGATTTCAGACGTTCGAACTTACGTGATGCAACGTTTATTAACTGTAAGTTTATTGAACAAGGCGATATTGAGGGATGCCACTTTGATATTGCCGATTTACGAGACGCAAGTTTCCAGAATTGCCAGTTGGCGATGGCGAACTTTAGTAATGCGAATTGCTATGGGATTGAGCTGCGTGAATGCGATTTAAAAGGAGCGAATTTTACTCGTGCTAACTTTGCCAATCAAGTAAGTAATAGGATGTACTTTTGCTCTGCGTATATTACGGGCTGTAACCTGTCATACGCCAACTTGGAGCAGGCCTGCTTGGAAAAGTGTGAGTTGTTTGAAAACCGCTGGATAGGGACTTACCTTGGCGGTGCGTCACTGAAAGAGTCTGATCTCAGCCGAGGCGTGTTCTCCGAAGATGTATGGGGGCAATTCAGTATGCAGGGGGCTAACTTGTGTCATGCGGAATTAGAAGGGTTAGACCCTCGCAAAGTGGATACGACAGGGATTAAAATTGTCGCTTGGCAACAAGAGCAGTTGCTTGAAACCATGGGTATTGTTGTGATGCCTGATTGATTTTCCAATTCTGCATATCACGCTGTAAAACTCGGTTGTCGTATCACTCGGTCGTAATTAACCACAGTAGTTAGAAGAAAAGCCCAAAGTTAATAACTTTGGGCTTTTCCGTATTTGGAGTCCGTAACCTGAAATTTATCAAAGCGACTCCTCAAACTGAGAGCGAAGTAATCTTGTGAGTCTTTCGGTTTGATATACTCAGTGTTTATTCGATTAAGATGATGGAGATGATATGTCGAAAACCGCGAAGATCATTAATGAAGATAAATTGCTCAAGAAAGCTCTGGAAGTCGGTTCTAAAATGGCAAAGTTACAAGGCTTTGATTTGCCACTCTCATCTCAACCTATAAAAGTTAAGGCTGTGTACTTGTTTCTTGTTGGAGTTAATCAGATCACGCCTTTACCTGAAAGTAAGCTTGATGGCGCGAATATTAAGAAGCGTTTAGCATTATGGATACACAAGGCTCTGCCTGATAATGATCCCCTGAAGTAATTCGCGATTAACTCAAGTGATTCGAATTTGTTTCTTTTGATTTATAGCCAATTTATGTTTACTTGAAAAACCTAGCTATCTCACGCTAGGTTTTTTGTTTTAGGTATCTGCGTTTCAATATTAGAGCCTAAGCCATCTCTTTTTAGAGCGTCACTGTTTACCTTATTCAGTATTGGAGTCGTCGATATTTTTGCTGATTCCTATCCTTCCTATTCAGGCACTTGAACGCTGTATTTTATGAATTGCACTAACGATTTCCTTTCGTCTATTCCCTTCAAGACACTCAATTTTATACCGACCTAATAAATACATTAGAACTCAAAGTATTGTTTAATACATGCAATACTTGCATAAGTGTGATATGCGTCGCTAAAATTTGATTTTTAGCGCTAATGTGTTGATCTTTGTGTATGGGAAATGCTCATAATTAAAAGGAATTTAATTAGAGTTCAAAGGAAATGTCTCGGTATGATTACGTCAGCGCCTTGGATATTGTATCCAGAGGTTGTAGAAAAGATGATTGAAAAATGGAATTTCCGTGAGCCAGAAGTTTCGGATGGCAACAACATTTATCAATTAATTTCAGAGTGCCCCCCATTAGATACTAACTCTTCATATTGCAATTTCTTGCAGTCTACTCACTTTAGTAAAACTTGTATTTTAGTGGAGCATGAAGGTGACCTTGCTGGCTTTATTTCTAGTTACCAAAAACCCAGTGAGCCCAATGTTCTCTTTATTTGGCAAGTGGCGGTGGCGCCTAAGTTTAGAGGCAATGCTTTAGCCTACAAGATGCTGAACACCTTACTTAAACGAGAGGGCCTAAAGAGCATTGAAGCGATAGAAACGACTATCACTGAATCAAACCAAGCGTCTTGGGCATTGTTCAAAAAGCTGGACGAAAAAAACGGTAACACCGGGAAAGTGACTACTTTCTTAGATGAAAATCTTCACTTTAACGGGCAGCACGATACCGAATACCTCTATCGAATCCTCCTTAAATAATCAAACACTTATAGGAATTAAATAACGGCATTATCATGGATATTTTTAAAAAGCAGGAATCTAACGTACGTTCATACTCGAATAGTTTTCCAGTTACTTTTAGTAAATCAAAAGGTTGCTGGCTTGAAACGAAACAAGGTGATCGTTACATCGATTTTCTTGCTGGAGCAGGATCTCTCAATTACGGTCACAACAATCCAATACTTAAGCAAGCCTTGCTTGATTACATTGAAATGGATGGGATTACGCACGGTTTAGATATGCATTCAGAAGCCAAAGCTGAATTCTTAGAAGCGCTTACTCGCTTAATTCTAGAACCAAGAGATCTCAATTATAAAGTTCAATTTACAGGCCCAACAGGAACCAATGCCGTTGAAGCCGCGATTAAATTGGCTAAAAAAGTGAAAGGCCGAAGCAGCATTGTAGCGTTTACCAATGGTTTTCATGGTTGTACTGCAGGTGCACTGGCTGCTACGGGTAACCAACATCATAGACAAGGCGCGGGTTCAAACCTAAACAACGTTACGCGTTTGCCATTTGAGGGTTACGCTGGCATTGATGGATTAAAATTGTTCGAAACGATGTTAGCTGATAATTCTGCCGGTATGGATAAGCCAGCAGCCGTCTTATTGGAAACGGTTCAAGGTGAAGGTGGATTGAATGTCGCTTCAAATGAGTGGCTACAGCGTTTGAATAAAATTTGTAAAGCTCACGATATCTTAGTCATTGTCGATGATATCCAAGCGGGTTGTGGTCGAACGGGTACGTTCTTTAGCTTTGAACCATCAGGTATCAAGCCAGATATAGTCACGCTGTCTAAGTCGATAAGTGGTTATGGCTTACCGATGGCCGTCGTTTTATTAAAGCCTGAATTAGACAAATGGCAGCCGGGAGAACACAACGGCACCTTCCGTGGTAATAACCATGCGTTCGTTACCGCTACGAAAGCGTTAGAAATGTATTGGTCAAATGATGATTTTGAAAATCATATTCAACGTAGCTCAAGCATGGTCGATGATGTCATTCAACGCAATATCAAGCGTTTCCCAGAGCTATTCGTTCAACGCAAGGGACGTGGAATGATGATTGGCATTGAATGTAAAGATGGAAACACGGCTGACGAAATTGCCAAAACGTGTTTTGAAAACGGTATGGTCATTGAAACAGCTGGCCCTAACGATGAAATAGTTAAGTTCTTTTGCCCACTGACGATATCTGAATCGGAACTGATGCAAGGTTTAACCATCTTCGAAGATTCAGTAGAAATTGTAGCAACTAAGTATTTCAAAAAAGTATCGTAATAGGGACAGCAAAATGATTGTTAGAACACTTGATGAATGTCGCAATAGCGAAAGACGTATTGTTTCGGATAATTGGGAAAGTACTCGCATGTTGTTGAAAGATGACAACATGGGTTTTTCATTTCATATCACGACAATTTATGAAGCGACGGAAACACATATTCATTATCAAAACCATTTAGAATCAGTATATTGCATGAGTGGTGAAGGCGAAATTGAAGTGGTTGGTGGTGAGACTTATCCCATCAAACCTGGGACGCTTTATATCCTTGATAAGCACGATGAACACTATTTACGTGCGTATAAAAACAAAGAAATGGTTATGGCGTGTGTATTCAATCCGCCAATTACTGGCGCTGAAGTTCACGATGAAAACGGCGTTTATCCTCTGGTTGATTAACCGACTTTGTCTGGGGTGAAATCTCACCCCAATTTCCATTTATCTAGTCTTTATTGCTTCTCTATAACTAAGGTCTTTTATGACATTTACCGTAGAAAAAATCGGCGGTACATCCATGACAGCATTTGATGCTGTGCTCGACAATATTATTCTCCGCCCGAAAAATCCGTACAATCGAATTTTTGTTGTGTCTGCTTATAGCGGGATGACAGATGCACTTTTGGAGTGCAAAAAAACAGGCAAGCCAGGTGTTTATCAATTGATCGCAATGCGTGATGATTCTTGGGAAGAAGCGTTATCTTACATTGAAAGCCGTATGTTGTTGATCAATGAGCATATTTTTGCAGATCCGATGAATCGTGCACGTGCTGATAAGTTCATCCGTTCGCGTATTTCAGAAGCGAAGAACTGTATTACAAATATCCTTGAAACGTGTCAATACGGTCAGTTTTCATTGAGGCATTACTTGCCTCAGATCCGCGAGTTTCTTTCTTCAATTGGCGAGTCACATAGTGCGTATAATACGGCTCTTAAATTGAAAAATATTGGTATTAATTCAACCTTTGTTGACCTTTCGGGTTGGGATAACAAGACTCCTCAGAGTTTGGACGATACCATCAGAGACGCTTTTTCAGATATAAATGTGGCTGAAGAGCTACCTATAGTGACGGGTTATGCCTATTGCAAAGAAGGTTTGATGCATACTTATGACCGTGGTTACAGTGAGATGACGTTTAGCCGTGTCGCGACTATGACTAAGGCATCACTGGCTATTATTCATAAGGAGTATCACTTTAGTTCGGCCGATCCAAAAGTGGTTGGGGTTAGCTCAGTTAAACCAATTGGAGCGACTAATTATGATGTTGCCGATCAGTTAGCAAACCTTGGTATGGAAGCTATTCATTCTAATGCCGCAGCAGGGTTGCGCGAGAGTGGAATCGAACTACAAATAAAGAACACTTTTGAGCCAGAGCATGAAGGTACACTGATTTCTTCAGATTACCGCCCAGACACCAATCAGATAGAGATTATTGCCGGAAAACAGAAAGTATATGCGTTGCATGTATTTGATCAGGGGATGGTCGGTAAGGCTGATAACGTCAGTTATGAACTAATGGAAATTATCGCGGATGCGAGAGTTAATCTTATCGGAAAAGAGATGAATGCTAACTCTATTACGTATTATCTAGGCGGTAGTTCAGAAAGTTTAAATAAGGTGTTTTATAAGGCAGAGAAGCGATATCCGAAAGCATCTATTTCGGGACGTATGGTCGCTATCATTTCGGCGATCGGCTCTCAAATTGACACCAATAAAACGCTAGCGAATGGCGTATTGGCTTTGATGAGCAATAGTGTTACGCCTATTGCGTTACATTCGTCGATGAGAAACGTGAATGTACAATTTGTTGTGAGCGACGATAAGTATCAAGAGGCCATTTGTGCATTACATGAAGAGTTTTTTGAACAAAAGCAAAAGGTCACATCATCAGTGAATGCTGCTTAAATCTAGAGCGGTGAGCTTATCCCATCAACTAACTGAACGTTTGATCTGTAGGGTGAGGCTGCAAAAAATTCTGTGTAACGGCCATTTTTATGATGGCCTTTTTCGTACCTGCTCGATGGCATATTGTGATTTCACTCCTCATTTTGTAAAACAAGGTTATGAACTTTAAGGTGCGGCATTTAATGTCGGTGTTGTTGTTATTTCACACGAATAATTCAGGAGCAAGGTATGAGTTCTCATCAAATAAAAAATGTGGTGTTTGACGTCGGCAATGTGATTGTACGTTGGTCGCCGCTAGAAATTACTCGCCTGACTTTCGGGGAACTTGATGATCTGGAAACCCAAGCGCGTTCAATTTTCCAAAGTACGATTTGGTTGGATTTGAACAAAGGGTTCTTAACCGAAAATGAAGCCAAACTTCGCTACCAACAAGAGTTAGATTTATCTTCATTAGAGTGCGATCGCCTGTTCTATTACGTTAAGCAAACGCAAATATTGCTGTACGGTTCTGTTGACCTCATCAAGCAAGTAAAACGAGCAGGCTATGCCGTGTATGCGTTAACCGATAACGTGGTTGAGATTGTTGAGTACCTAAAAGCCACCTACGAGTTTTGGCCACTGTTTGATGGTGCAACGGTATCGGCAGAGTTGGGTATGCTCAAGCCTCAAGCTGAAATTTACCAAGCGCTGCTGTCTAATAATGGTCTTGAAGCTTCAGAAACTGTCTTCATTGATGATATGCCTTACAACGTTGAAGGGGCAAAGGCTGTAGGTATGGCCGGTATCCAGTTTAGTGATGCTGTGCAATGCGAGAACGCACTACGTGCTTTTGGCGTCGAATTGACGTGATCATGTAGCGAAGTGCTCAAATTATCTATATTTAGTCAGGTTTCTCTATGCAGATAGTCTAAGTAGAAAAGCTAAGTAGAAAATGACGGATAGAAAAGATTGATAAAAGCGAAAATGAATCGGTTAAAAAGAGGTGATGTTTCATATGAACATCGCCTCTTTTCTATTTGTTGTTCTAAGTGGCTTCATTCTACTGATACGTTTTATTCTTCTATTTAGCTTTATTGTTCGGTATTCAGATGTCGAATCAACTTCGCTGGTGTACCGCCGTATAAGCAGTCTGGTGGTACATCGCTGTTGACCACAGAGTTAGCTGCAATCACTGAACGAGCCCCAATAGTCACGCCTTGGTTGATCACTGAGTTACCGCCAACCCACACATCATCTTCGATTGTTATTGGTAAACAGAAGGTTTCCCATTTACGGCGGCTACGATAATCAAGGGAGTGTGATGGCGTATAGAATTGGGCACTTGGTCCAATTAAAACATTGTTACCGATCTTGATGTTTGCACCATCTAGCATTACTGCGTTCATATTAATGAAGGTGTCGTCGCCAATCTCTATGGTTTTGCCAAACTCACAATGAAAAGGGGGCTGGATTAAGCTGCTATTACCAACCTTACCAAATAGCTGCTCTTGCAATGTGTGTTGCTGGGCTGGATCTTGGTAGTTGTTGAAAGCCATTAGCGACTTTCTGGCATTGGCACGCATGGTATCAATTTCTTGATCTGCACCATCATACACTTGTCCAGATAGCATTTTTTCTAGTTCAGTTTTATTGTTTTTATTACTCATGCTTATCCACTTTACGAGAGTCTCGGTTTAATACTAATCGTAGTAAATAACTGGTCATCCTAGCTGGTTAAAACGCTCAATAACTGCGTTAGAAATTTTGATTGTAGAATAACTACTTATCGAAAATTTCTGCCTTGTTCTTAAGCCTTTTTCCTGCGCTATTTATGATCACTTACTTACTGTGATTGGTATAAATGACGAATACTGCAAGATTAGCGACTTTTAGACATAAAAAAAGAGAAAAGCGTCAGCCTTTCTCTTCCTGTTTTGTGCTTTAAGCACTAATGCTAAGTGAGCCCTGCTATTCAGCAAAAGGCGCGCTTTGCCAAATTAGATTTGCTCAACGAAACCCATTAGGTGTTGTTTCACTTCGTCTGAAGCGAAAGCGCTCTCTACAGAGTATTTGTAGATTTCTACGTAGTCTTCTTTTGTTAGGCCGAATGTTTCACACACGCGCTTCACTTCGTTGGTCATGGTTGTGTTCGACACAGTACGGTTGTCTGTGTTGATCGTCACAACGATGCCGTCTTTCTTGAATTCAGCAATTGGGTGGTCGCTGAATTTGTGAATACATTTAGTTTGAACGTTACTTGTTGGGCAAGTTTCAAGCGCAACTTGCTTCTCTTTAACGATGTTGTACGCGTCTTCGTTACCTTGGATGTGAACACCGTGGCCGATGCGTTCAGCGTCAAGCATTGTCACTGCATCGTAAACGTTTTGACCATGCCATTGCTCGCCAGCGTGCACGGTAATGCGGTAGCCTTTTTCAAGAGCGTATTGCGTGTATTCAGGGAATTCAGCACAGAAGCCTGGCTTTTCGCCGCCTGCGATATCAAACGCCACAACACCTTTACCTAGGTAGGGTTGGCCTGCGTCGATTACGTCTTTGATCGAATCTTTAGGGAACATACGAAGCACAGACATGATGTAGTTGCCTCTGATGTCGTATTTCTCTTCAGCACGCTTCATGCCTTTTACTGCACTTGCAATGATCGTATCAAGAGACAGGCCTTTGTTTACGTGCAGGATTGGTGCGAAGCGAACTTCTAGGTATTTAACGTTCTCTAGTGCAGCGTCTTCGTAAAGCTCAAAAGAGATACGTTCAATTGCTTCTTCAGTCTGCATTACTTGTAGTGGCAGGCTGAAACAAGCCAGGTACTCATCTAGGTTTTTGCAATCTTCTGGCACAGTTAGAGATTGAACAACCGCGTCGCGATCTTCAGGTAGTTCGATATTGTACTGTTTTGCTAGGTCAATAATCGTATCTGGGCGAACACTTCCGTCTAGGTGGCAGTGTAAATCAATCTTTGGTAGTGCTAGAAAATCCATGAGTATTCCTTAATTCTATTATTCTTTGAGTGTTTTAACTCACATGCGCTAAATTTACCAAGACAATGATATGATTTAAAGTGACAATTAATCATCATTAACCTGAATTTAGGGAATATCATGGTAGATGTTAAAAGCTTACTTAAATGCGATATGAATTTGCTGCTTTGCTTGCACGTTCTGATTGAAGAACGAAGTGTGAGCAAAGCGGCTGATCGACTCTTTTTGAGCCAGTCTGCGGTAAGTAAACAGCTCACTAAGCTCAGAGCTTTGTTTGATGATCCGCTGTTTGAGCGTGAATCAAAGGGTCTATTCCCAACACCCAAAGCACTCGCGTTAGCGCCTAAGATCCACCAAATTCTACTGCAGATCGAAAAGCTGACCGTTCCCGAAGTTTTCGATCCTAAAGACAGTGAGCGTACTTTCACTATAGACCTTGTTGAAACCGCCTACACAGCGATCTATCCGCACTTTATGCCGACAGCACTTGCCGATGCGCCGCACATTACCATCAACAGTTCAACGTGGAGCAGCGACAGCTTCAAGCGTTTACTCAAACGTGAGGTGGATTTTGGCATTGGTATTTTCGAGTTGGATGAACGCGCCTCTACCCACGTGCAATGTATTCCTGATGAGCTGGATTATGTGGAGCTGTGCTTGGATTACTCGGTGTGTTTGATGCGAAATGACCACCCAGCCTTGCTGGAAGAGTGGAACCTCGACACTTTCTTGAAGTATCGACACATACAGTTGGTGACGGGTGGAGCGGGTGACTGGTTATTGATGGAAGTGCTTAACTCAAAGCAGCTTGAAATCAACAAAGCCGCTAATGTTTCAGACATCACCAGTGCCATTAAGCTGTGTAAGCAGAGTGATTTACTTATGTGTTACCCATACAACTCGGTACGCGATTACATTGATAGCGGAGAGTTGGTGATGAAGCCTGTCCCGGTTGATTTGGTGCCGGGAGGCTTGTTCCTGTTGTGGCATAAATACTTCGATTCAGAACCTAGCCACAAATGGTTGCGCGACCTGATCATCGAGCAGACTCGATAGTTGAGATATATAATTTATTCAAGATATTGAAAAATAAGACAAACGTAGTTATTTGATAAATAATCCAGTTTTATTTCGTCTTTTGGAATTAAGCTTCGTCTTATTCTGGGTGCTATTTTTATTTGGAAGATGAGAGATGACAATTCCACGGTTACCACAACAAATTATTGAAGACGCGTGTGAGTGGGCGATCATGCACGGTGTTGCGTTTCGCCAGTCAGATAATACCGCTAGGCATTGTCCTTTCAGCATTGCTCCTATGACTATGGAGCGCGAGGTTTTTGAACACTTGTTGAAGGTAACACCGCTGATCACCAAGTTAATCAGCAATGTTTCCGAAGATCATGATTTCTTGCAGTCATCACTGAGTTATATGGCCAAAGCTGATCCGTTTTTTGGCCGCTTGATGGAACTGCATCAACAAGCGCATGGCGAGGTGTCTCATCGACTTTATCCTGCTCGCCAACCGTTGTTATTAATGCGTACTGACTTCATGGACGATCGCCAACATGGCGCGAAAGTGATCGAGTTCAACGGTATTGCTGCAGGTATGGCTCCATTCGGACAAAAGGCCACAGAGTTCCATGATTACATGCACAATCAATGGCCTGAGACTTACCAGAGCTGGCTTGAAGATAAATCTGCGACACCTGCCGAAAACCAAGGCTTAACGCAGTTGGCTTATGGTATTGCGACTTCAGCAAGAAAAGTGCGAGCTGACTTTAATGATTCAGATAAGCCAACATTCTTGATGGTAGTGCAAAAGAATGAAGACAATGTTTACGACCAACACCTACTCGAAATTGAACTGCAAAAGCAGGGTGTACGTACGGTTCGTCGTACCTTTGAGCAATTGAGCTGTCAGCTTTCATCGGGTGATAACCAACGTTTGTTACTGCAAGATGTCGGCGCTGTCGATGTGGTGTATTTAAGAGCTGGCTATCAGTATTCAGACTACTGGGCTCCAGAACTCAACGAATCGGTTTGTTGTCATACACTAAGCCAAACGCGCGTGTTTATGGAACAACACCATGTCGCAATGAACGCGACCATCAATCAACAATTAGCGACCAGTAAAACCATGCAAATGCTGCTGACCATGATGCCAGCATCTGAATACGCACGTTGGGGTTTAACGCTAGAAGAAGCGGAATTGGTGAAGAGTGTTTTAGCAGATATGAAGCCAATCACCAGTGAATCGATTGATTGGTTTAACACACAAGCTGATAAGCAAGAGTGGGTGCTAAAAAACCAAGGTGAGGGCGGTGGCCATTGTGTCTTTGGTGACGACATTAGCGAACAACTGAGCCAACTTAAGCCAGAAGAGTACGACGCATGGGCATTGATGCAGCGCTTGTATCCACACGAACGCGACGTACCAACCATTGCAGTGCGTGACACTCAACAAACGCTAGTGACAGACTTAGTCAGCGAAGTGGGTTTGTTCACCGCCTATTACCAAGGTAAGCCAGTCACTCAACTTGATGGTTATGCGGGATACTTGATCCGCAGTAAACCTGCTAGCGAAAACGAAGGTGGAATCCACAGCGGTAAAGGGATTTTGGATTCGTTGGTGTTGATTGATTAGTTACAAATGGTTGATCCATAATTGGTCGAGATCGCACCAACCGAAACCATTCACTTGCGCGCTGTGTATCTTTTCAGAAACCTCTAAGTTGAACGCCTCTTGCTTGAGTTCAACCACAACCCCAGAGTTATTCAACCAATGCTTGAGTGCTAACAGTGCATTCATCGCTAACTCAAAGTTTGGCTGGCTTCTTATTGAGGCTAAGCCTTGTTCGACTTTCTCTAGCATCTCAGCAGGCAGCGCTAAGTCCTCAAACGGGAAGCGAGTGAAAAAGCTTAACCACGCAATGAAGGTGTCGTTCTCATCAATAATGCTGCATAGCGCGACGCCTTTGGTAGTTAGGTAGTGGCCATATTCCACGTTGGTTTTGCTGTCGCCGGATACTGATAATTGATCGAAAAGGGTTTGGCATTCAGAGGTGTCTTCAACGGTGAATTCACGCTCTGTTTTCGACAACGCTGGGTTTTGAATCTTAAAGAAGGTTGAGCCGAATTCCGGTTTGGAATAATGGTCGTCGCCACGCACGGTGGTCGTCTTCTCGGGCAGTTTCACGCACACCTGATTTTGAGCGCAAGCTTTACTCTGTGCCCATTCTGGGTAGACCCACAACTCGACCCGATTGAGAATGGGCGTGCTGTGTGAATAGGCGCTATTGCGGCTCAATCTCAACATATTGCTTGAGAAGATGTCTAATGAGAACGCGCCAGATCCAATCAGCCTATCAGTCGGTGATGAGTGTTCGAATACGGAGGCTTCAGCCCTAGCAAGTAGGCGCGGTAAATGCCAATCAGGTTGATTCAATTTCACGACAACCACATTGCCTGCCGAGACAGAGACCTCATCAATATGCTGATAACAACGACGCCAAATTTTGCTTTGGCAGAGCGAGTTAAGGTTGCGCGCTATGTCTTGAGGTTCGAGTGTTCGACCGTTATGAAAGTGAATACCATTACGAATCTGAAAGTGCCACTGTGTTGCATCTTGATTAGCCTGCCAATGATAAGCCAGATCGCCGCTGAGTTTGCCGTGCTGAACGGTGGTAAGGCGTTGGCAAACTTGCATCACTAAGAAGCGTTCGGTACGCCTAAGTACACGTTGAGGGTGAAGCGCTTCGAGTTCTCGGTGAAAGGGGATATACGCGATATTCTGCGCCGATGGATTGGTATTGCTTAGAAAGGCTTGTAACTCAGCGCCAGCATTGCGGCCGTTGAAGCTTAAGGTGCTAAACACCTGTTCTATGTTGCCTGCGTCAGCTTGGGTTTGTGCATATTGGTAACACGCCTCTATGGGCTCAACCAGACACGTCAGCTGTGCTTTCTTACTTCGGCCTGAACTGGCTTGCCACTCAATCCAGCCTTGCGCTGTCATCGCTTTGAGTAAGGTCTGAACATGACGTTCACTTACGTGCAGCAGTGTGGCCAGTTGGTTGACCTGACAATGTGATACTCCAGGCCCAAAAGCCTGAAATATCTTTTCATACAGTTCAAGCTTGCGCTTAAGGTTGCCCAATTTGCTTTTCCTAACGACGAGGTTGAGTTAAATGTGGATAGCCAGAGTCAATCAGTGCTTTTTCCATCGTATCGAGAACTCGAGAGGTTATCTCTGAGCTTAGGATATCCGACTCAGTTTTACCTTGAAGCACCAAACCTGAAAAATGGTCGATTTCAAATTCGAACCCATTGCCCGTTACTCGTTTGTTGATGGTCGACTTCTGCCCTTGATGTTCAATCTCAATAAAGACCGGATTCCACCATTTTTCGTGAATGGTGATCTTAGTATCAGGCCCAGTCAAGTGCGCTGATCGGGGAAGGTTTTGCACTGTTGATGCCGATATCTTACCGCTCATATCGCCAGAGAATGTAAAGCACGCATCGGTATCGACATTCGCGCCCTCATACAGACACGACATCTCTACCTGAGGTTTTGAAGGGTTTATACCCAGTGTTCGACACATATCGTAGAAGAACCAAAGCCCATAGACCCCAACATCGAGCGTTGCTCCGCCTGACAAATCCGGATTGAAGATAAACAAATCGGGCTCATAGTCGTGCTGGTTGCCAAAGCTGGCTTCGATTGAATCTATCTGAATGTTGTTGTCGACCAAGAATGATTGGAGCTCACGATACGCAGGGAACACCACGGTTTTCATCGCTTCTAACAGCATCACGCCATTTTGTTTCGCGAGAGCTTTCATCTCAAGCCAGTCACCAAGGTTGGTAAAAGCCGGCTTCTCGACCAATACGTGCTTGTTATTCTTCAGAAACAGTTCAGCAAGTGGCTGGTGGTATGGGTGAACCGTAGCGATGTAAACCGCTTCTACACTTGGGTCATTCGCCATCTCTTCATAAGAGCCATAAGCCTTGTCGCAACCAAACTTGTTGGCGAACGTGGCTGCGCGTGAGTGATCTCTTGCGGCAACGGCATACAGCTCACCATGCAAACAGTGCTCGGTTACAGCTGTTGCGAATCGATTAGCGATATTGCCTAGCCCTGCGATGCCCCATTTAATTTTTCGTTGCGTGTCGCTCATCAGTTACTCCAAATCGTTGTTTTGTATCAGTGTACTCAGAGACGCCACATACAAATAGAGAACAGATTTCTCAACCTGTTCTCTATTTATTTTATTCTAGTTGAAGCTCTAGATCAGCTCTGTGTGGAGCGTTTCCAATCGGCTAGGGCTTGAATGTGTTTTGGTCCAATACCGCAGCAACCACCGATAATATTCGCTCCCAGCGCGTGCCAGCGTTTTGCGTAAACTAAATAACCTTGTCCATCGAGTTCGCGTATCTCTTGAAGCATATCATTAGCTTCATGTTCGCTACTGATCGGTGCAAAGTTATTGGCGTAGACACCAATTTCTAAATCACTACCTAGCTCACCAATCACTTTCTTAGCATCGATAATGGCTTGATCCATCACTTCAGGCACGGAGCAGTTAAACATTATGCCAGTCGCGTTTGATTGGCAGGCAAGTTTGATCGCGTTTGTTACGCTTTCACCAGAACGAATATTGGCAGCGTCGCCCTTGGTGTCTTCCAAACTGAATGCGTAGTAACACGGCTTATCTGACTGCTTAAGTACCGAATGGATGGAATCGAATTCTTGCAGGCTACAGATGGTTTCCGCTATCCAAAGGTCGATGTTTGGGTCTTGAGCATCGTAAAGCGTTTGAATGATTGGTGCGGCCTCTTCGACCTTAAATAAGTCTGGTCGGTAGCTGCCAAATGGCGGTGGAATCGCGCCCGCCACTTTCATTGTGTGAGAAGCATTGTCAGCAACTGCTTTAGCCAGTTCGCCAGATAGCGCAGCGAGTTCAAAACCTCTTTGCTCGAACAGCTCTTCACCTAAGTGAAAAGGTACACAGGCGTAGCTATTGGTGATCAGGGTTTCAGCACCTGCATCGACAAAGTTTTGATGCGCTTGGCTAACAAATTCGGGTGCTTCAATCAGCGCTTGAGCGCTCCAAAGCGGTTGAGAAAATGGCGCGCCAATTTCTTTGAGTTCTCGGCCCATGCCGCCATCAAGTATGGTTAGTGTTTTCATATTCAATACTATCTAAACAATTGCTGAAGTTCTGCCGCCACCATATCAGACAACCTTGTCAGACAGAAGCTATCAAGACTGTGTGTTATCGAGAAAAGGTGTTGGACAGTTTTGGAGATAGTCACGGCATAATTTAAATCATTCTTTCCCAATAATTTGCCCACCACACGCACTAATACCTATACGCATGAGTGGCATATTTGCTATTTTAGTCAGTACTTTAAAGCGGGTTACTGCCTTGTGAAGTATGCCTCTACCATTTTGGTCTACGGCATGAAGACTGAAGTGGTTTTTAGCTAGGTCGATACCGCAGAAATAAGAATAATCAGACATGGTGCCTCCGATGCATTTAAGTACCACATCAGTGTGGCAGAGCCTCGGTAGGGGGAATCCGTGTCATTCGTTATATTTTTTAAGGTTATTTATGGCAAGAGTAGAAAGTTTAGATTTTAGTGTGGTGGAATCTATTTGCCGATTACTTGGTGATACTTCTAGTGGTTTTACTGGAACAGAAATAGGAAAGTTACTTTACGAATCTGGTATTGAAGATATTGATTCAGCTAATACCAAATGGAAAAGGTTGAACTCAGCATTAGCAAATAAACAAATGATTGACGGGTGCGCTAACAATGTTTTGGCTTTTATCCAAAATGCGATTAATCCGGCTCGTCATTACAATAATTTAGAATGGTTTAATGATACTCGGTTCCAATTAAACCAGATTCTCAGTTTTGCTGGTTTCAATATTGGCGAAAATGGAAAGTTAGGCACAGTAACTAAATCGAATACGATCAGTGAAGCTGCCGCAAGGGCTTATAAATTAAAGGATCATTTAGTTTCTCGTAATGTCCATCCCGATGTTCTGAAATACTGTAAAGAAGAATTAGTTGTAGATAATTACTTTCATGCTGTATTCGAGGCGACTAAAAGTGTAGCTGATAAAATCAGAAATAAAACAGGTTTAACTTCTGATGGTTCAGCGTTGGTTGATGAGGCTTTTTCTTTTAAGCAAGTACCGCATTTAGCATTAAACTCTTTAGTTAGTGAAAGCGAGAAAAGTGAACAAAAAGGCTTTATGAATTTACTAAAAGGGCTATTTGGTACATTTCGTAATACTACAGCCCATGCACCAAAAATCACTTGGACTATAGAGGAAATTGATGCATTAGATATCCTTTCTATGGTCTCTTTGGTCCATCGCCGATTAGACAAAGCTGTCCAGGCTAAAATGATGTACGAATCAAAAATATAACAAATGCGTACGACTACTTTTACGTCGTAAACTGAAGTTGATTAATAGCTTAGGTAACTGATATGGCATTCTCTGAAATCGAACAAAAACGATATGAAAAAGCAGTTGAGATCTATCTGGACTCTCGTCGACCACCTGTAGAAATTAGGGACCAGTTAGATTTAGGATATCGAGTGAATGGGCAAGCAATAGAAATATTCGAAGTTCGCCCGAAATGGAACGACCCAAGTGAAAAAATGGAAAGTCCTATAGCCAAAGTGAAGTACTACAAATCACGTAATGAGTGGGCAATCTATTGGATGAAATCTGATTTAAAATGGCACATTTACGAACCGACAGCAGAGGTGAAGAGCCTTGAGGCGTTTTTTGAGGTTCTAAATGCGGATGTGTACGGAAGTTTTTGGGGATAACTAGCCCTATCTATAATCAACCATCCCAGAACGCTAAATATTAGGTCACCACAATCTGTAGAGGAAAGTGCTTTGAAGTTAACCAATAAACTCGTACGTTACCCGCACATTGATGTTGATCGTGCGTTTGAAAAAGAAGATGAGTTATTGCAGCAAATACAGGCCGGTGAGATTGGACAAGCCTTAATGCTCTGGCAAGCAAAAACACCGACACTCGTTTTGCCCGCAGGTAAAAAGTGGCCAGTGACGTTAGAGTCTAGAAAGCAACTTGCGGCACAAGGCTGGCAACTCACCTCGCGAAAAACAGGCGGCGCTCCCGTTCCTCAACTACCGGGGATCATTAACCTATCGCACATTTATCATTGGCCTCGTGATGAAGCCTACAACATCCAAAAAGCGTATCGACATTTATGTGATGTATTAACCCTGTTTTTTAAAGAACTGGGTATTGATGTGGATGTACACGCAACCCCCGGTTCTTATTGTGATGGTGACTACAACCTCAATATCAATAAACAAAAAATAGTGGGTACTGCGCAGCGTGTATTGCTTAAACAAGGGGGCGGCCAAATTGTACTTTCGCAAGCTTGTATCTTGTTAGATGCCGACTTAGAGAACATCGTTGCGCCTGTGAATTTTTATAATCAAATTTGCGATAACCCGACCGTGGTGGATGCGCAGGTTCATACTCCCTTGTCCGCGCATTTGACGAGCCTTCCCAACGTAGACTCACTCTTTCAGCGGTTAAGCCAAGCTTTCATCAAGTATGCGTAATGTCTTCCTTTCGCTAACGCACAGCTCGCTCTTGGTTTAGGACGAGCAATTTCTCGCTTATCCTTTCTCTTTATAGATCGCAGGCTTGATATCCAACAGTGGTGTGTTGTTCAAGCAGTCCAAGCCTCTCACGGTCACTGTGCCATTCTCTATTTTTTCAATCGGTAGCACGGCAGTACCAATTGGGTTTGGCCTGTGTGGTGAACGCAGTGCAAAGGTGCCATTGGTCGGCGTTTCTTCATTCCAGCTTTGGATCAATTCATCTCGTTTGGCGCCTTCTAACCAATACAAGATCAATATGTAGTCGCCACGGTTTAAGCCGAGCAAGCCTTGCTGGTAAACGTCATCTAAGATGATTTCACAGATTGGGCCGTTGTCCGGTTGGATGTTATTCGGACACTCTGAAATCGAGTGGTACGGCGTAGTAATTCGGCCAATAAATTTCAGTTCTTCAGACATGTTTAGCTCCTATTTAATTCTTTAATTAGTCATCATTTTTCATAGTCACTAAGGTGTAGATGAAGATCGTAATCAAGATCACCACACCACCAATAATACTGGTCGTTGGCGGGATCTCGGTGAAGAAGATAAACGCCCAAACTGGCGCTAACACGGTTTCTAACATCAGAGTCATTGATACCTCTGGCGCGGTAATGTGGCGTGTTGCGACCATAGATAACACTCGTCCAACAGGGGCTGTAAACAAGCCCATCATGCCCATGATTAACCACGTTTCAGCGCTATAGCTTGATGGTGTTGCGAAGAAAAACATCACAACTGCGAGTAACAAGCCACCTAAGCCAACACTCGCCAATCGGCTGACGTCTTGATATTTACGCAGCAAGGTAAACATCATCGATAGGCAGATAACTGCGAACACGGCCAACGCATCACCCATCCAGTTGCCTGAAGAAAATGACCCTGAAACGACTATCGTAATACCAATCATCACAGCGACAATGGCAATTAAGGTCGAACGGCTGGTGGCTTCTTTCAATATTAACCAGCTGAAAATGGCGGCAACCGCAGGGGCTGCACTGAGGATCACAAAGGTATTAGCGATTGAAGTCATTTTGATGCTGAAAACCAAACCTGATGCGCTGCCGAGCATAAGAATACCCGCCGCCAACAATGGCCAACCGCTTTGTGCTACTGCCTTTCGTATTCCGCGTTTGTCGTTGAATTTAAGCAAAATAGGCATCGAAATTGCGCTGAATAAGCCGAACAAGAAGGCCGTATCAAACCCGCTGACACCCGCATAACGAATAAAGATGGGGTCAATACTCATTAATACAGCACCTGCGATCGCAAGGGTAAAGCCAAGGGTTCGAGTGTTTCTTACTTCAGTTTTAGGGAGGTTCATTGTTGTCATTTCTCTATCCAAATATTCATTACCAATAAATCATACCATCGAGTATGATTTTAAAAATTGGTTGAGTCAACACAAATCATACTTTAAAGTATGATCTCTGTTTTGGGGTGGATGAAGTAATGAGCAAGATTGAGCAGAATAAAGAGAAGAAACGACAGGCTATTTTGAAAGCGGCTAAAGCTGTTTTTTTAGCTGAAGGTTTTACGCTCGCGAGCATGGATGTGATCGCAAGCGAAGCCCAGATGACTAAACAAACGCTCTATCGATATTTCTCATCAAAAGGTGTGTTGTTCAAAGCGACATTGCAGCAAATGGGGGCTCAGTTTGATGAGCTTTCTGTCGAGCAGTTAAAAATCTCTGATAATTATCAGGCATTGTATGGGTTCGCTACGGCCTTTTTGGCGTTTCATTTGTCGGACGAACATATCGCTACGTTGAAGCTATTGATTGCAGAAAACGGTAAGTCTCCCGCTATCTTGGAAAGCTTTATGTCGGTAGGTGAAAACGAAACCGATATTGCACTCGCTCAGTTTTTCAAGGATAGGTTTGATACCGAAGATGTCGCCACTAAGGTTACTCTTTGGACGGGAATGCTATTAAGCTTGAGAAGCGGCGTGTTGATGGGGATGGCAAAACCAAACCTACAAGATATTGAGCAACATGCTAGCGCAAGTACGGAGTTTTTGTTGGCTGCGCTAAGCGCAGAATAGCTGTACTAGGTTTTGAGCTTGAGAATGCTTCTAACAGTGAAGCACTCATAGCTCGTTTCGCAATCTGGTTTGGCAAATAAGACTATATAAAAAAAAGGGGGAGGGGGGATTAAATAGAGTCTATTTGGTCTTATGGCTTTATCGCCAATAGCATCTGAATATTAGGTTAATAACACTAAACCTTGGTGAATTTGAGTATTTTTAATTTGGACTTAATTGAACCATCTGGAGGTCTGAATATACGGTGGAAGAGTAACCTTTTATACTTTTCCCTTGTGCGAGCCTACTTGCTTCTTTTGCCGCTTTGAAATAAGACGGTAGATGATGAGGGAGTAGTTCTTTGATTTCTCCAACATTAGGATCGTAAAAGTCGACCGTTGTACCATTTGATTTAATGGCAGTCGCATGACTTCCACTTGATACATAATAATAATGATTTTTCGTTAGAGCTTTACTGAGTGACTTATACGGGTATTGGAAGTTTTTTACCTTTCCCGTTAGTGTGCAAGTGCCAGTTAGTGCTTTTTGTAAATCCTTTTGCATCAAATGTGATTTAACGATGTCTTGGCCGAATGTTGTTTTGTCTTTCGAACCAAGTACGGTATAAATCTCCATACGATGCTTATCTAAGCTCTCAATAAAATCTATATTTTGAACATCATATTCTATCCATTTAATAGCTAAACCTGCACAAATACCATCCCCTAGAGCTTGGTAATCACCATCTTTCAGCGCCCATATAAATGAGTGTTGAGCTAAATTCCTAGTTTTACCTTGAGTTTTGTGTGATAGCTTTGCAAATTCAATTTTATATCGATTTACTGCTTCGATTAGAATTTTTTTAGATATTGGCATTTAATCTATCCTCGTTTTGAAAAATACAAAACTAAATATTGTCTGTTAGGTTGAAAGCCTAAGTTATTCTCACTTAACTTAGTTTGATTTCGAATTATTTGGTAACTGTTGCTCTTTCTGATGAGCATTATGGTTCTAATCTCTATCATATATCCCTCTCTATTAAATTACCAAAAGGGATATTACAGAACGCAGTCGTATTGGAATTGAAACGTAAACGGCCCAATGTATTAGATGACATAGCAAGAAAGCCCCGACCAAAAGGTAAGGGCTTGTTGTGTGTTCTTTATAGAACGTTTTTCTAGCTAACTGGTGTCGTTTTTATCTATTTAGTGTATCGGGCGTTTAATGCGCGTGCTCGTGTGAATCTTGGTACAACTCAGCGTCGACTTCTTCGCCTTTGTTTGGGCGAGGAACAATCTCAAAAGAGGTATCAGCTTCAGTCAATGAAGACAGCAGTTTGTTCAACGATGTTTTGTCTCCTTTCACGCCCGCTTGGCCGTCTTCCAATAATTGGTTGAGTGTCGTTTTTTTCAGTACGATGTCTGATACATCTGATTTGTTGATGATCAGTGTGGTATCGGCATCTTGAAGTTCAGCTACTTGAATGTTGTTGAGGTTGCCGTTCGACATCTCTACGTAATAGAACTCTTTCACGTCAGGTAATTGGATATTCATGGTAAACGGCGTGTCTTGCGCCTTCAATGAGTCCACTTTTACCGCTAAGTAATCCAGCAAGTTTTCGATGGTCATGTTCGCCAATACATCCGGAGAAGCCGTTTTTGGTGCGCCCGGTTGTGTGCCGATACGCAGTTCTTGAGCACCTGTTAGATAGATGTTTCTCCACCCAGCACCTTCTGATTGGTAGCCTAGCTGTTCATAAGTATCGGCCAGTAAACCACGCGCTTTTTTGTTCTCTGGTTCCGCTTGTACAACCTTGTTAAGTGCCGTTGCAACGAAGCGATATTCGCCTTCTTGGAAATCTTGCTGCGCTTTCTCAATCACAGCGTCGCTGCCACCCATGTATTCAACAAATTTAACCGACTCTGGGTGAATTGGTAGCGGGTTCAGATTGGCTGGGTTCATGTCGAAGTAGCCAAGGTACATGTTGTACACCGCACGAGCATTGTGAGAGTAAGTACCGTGGTAACCATTGGTGTGCCAAGACTGTTGAATGCTGTCTGGCATGACTTTGTATATCTCGTCGCCAATGTCTTGCAAAACGACACCATTGTTCGCTAGGCGAAGTGTTTGGTTATGAGTAAAACCGTAAGCGTCACGTTGCATTTTTAGGTAGTCAGATATTTCTTGTTCGCCCCAAATTGGCGATGAGTGAGAGGCAAACAATACCTCGGTATCTTCACCCCAAGTGACCAACATCTCGTTGATCTTCTTAGACCACTTCAAGCCATCACGTACTTTTGCACCACGCAATGTGTAGAGGTTGTGCATGCCTTGATACGTTAGCTCACCAGTCCAAAGTGCCTTCATGCTCGGAATGTAGGTCACCATTTCTGATGCCGCTTCAGTGCCTGATGCATCCATGAATTGCATCTCTAGGCCATCGATAACCAGCGTTTCAATTTCTTCGCTATGGTTAAGTTCGTAATCCGGCAATACGTAAGTGATGGTGCCTGTCGACAAGCCTTTCGCGAGTGCCGCATCCACGATACCGTGCTCATGACGATTCAGTGTTGCGCCATATTGATAAGCGGTACGTCGAGACATCGCATTACCCGCCAATACGTTTTCGTCGACGATTTCTTTAGTAATGTTTTTAGAACCGTACACTTTTACGTCTGGGTAAGCTTCTTTGATTGCTCGTGCACCGCCAAAGTGATCGGCATGTGAGTGTGAGTAAATCATCGCTACGACAGGTAAGTCACCACCATCAGGCACGTTGTTCTTGAAGAACTTTAATGACTTAGCCGCGGATTCTTTTGTGAGAAGAACGTCGTAAGCAATCCAACCATTGTCACTGCGGATGAAAGAAATAGACGCCAGATCAGCACCACGAACTTGATACACTTTACCTGGGACAACTTCGTACAAACCTTCAGCAGCTTGGTTTAGCACGGCTTGACGCCAAAGCGAAGGGTTTACTGAATCGGGTGCTTGATCGGCATTGTTCACGCTAGGGTCGATGAAGTTGAAGCTGTTGCGAATAATATCGCCAGTTTCTTGATCGAAGCTCGCGATCAACCCTTTGTTGTTATTGTCGAACGCGCGAGTGTCTTCGAAGTTCAGCGTTTTCGCGAATTCTTGGTTTGCTTTCGTCGTCATCTCAGTCGCGTCTTTGCCACCTTGATCGCCTATATCGCTAAAGTGTGCGTGGTCATGGTTAGCTGCAATAGCAGGAAACGCAAGAGAGATTGCTAGGAACAGTGATGCATTTTTGAAAGTGCGTGATGGAGTCATAGGTGCCTCTTCAATTCGGGATTTCGTTTCGTTGAGGAAATTATATGTCTAAGACATATAGCAAAAAATAAAGTAAGCTTTAGTTAACACATCACGATTAGCTATGTATTGAGTCGTGCAATGGTTAGGGAACGAAGATAAAACCTGACCTATGATTGATTAAGAGCACATTGACAGGGAGAGTAACGGTGAGCGACATGGAAAAGTTGGATTTAAATCTACTGAGCGTGTTCTTAGAAGTGTATCGATTAAAGTCGATCACGCTTGCATCAGAATCGCTTGGTATGACTCAACCTGGAGTCAGTGGCGCTTTGAAACGGCTGCAAGCACAATTGGGTACAGACCTTTTTATTCGAGAGGGTAGAGGTATAACACCGACCAATGCAGCGATGCAGTTGGCGTTACGTGTAGAGCCCGCATTGGACGGGATAACCAGCGCTGTCAGTACCTTAAAGCAGTTTGATAACCAGCAACATCATGTGTTTCGAATTCTGGTCAACGAGATCGGTTTAACCAAGCTTCAGCCCCTTGTAGAAAAGGATGATACGCTTGGTAATATCTCAATTGAATTCAATATGGTGCCAAGTAATGAAGAAGATCTGTTGCAGAGTTTGAGCATGCAGCAAGCCGACTTAGCGATCGATATTCACTATCCACAAGTGAATGGTTATATGAACCAGCAAGTGATTGAAGATGAGCTCGTGCTGATCGCCAAGAAAGGGCATCCAAGGATTGATGGCTCGGTAACGGAAGCGCAGTATTACCATGAGAAACACATCACCTTCAGAATGCGTCGCTCTCACCTTTACACCGCGGATTACTTTACAAAAAATCCGATACAGCAGCGAAAAGTCAGTTCCGAATGTGATTCATTGATGACGATGTGTGTGTTGGTCTCTGGCTCCGACTGTGTTGGTAGCACATCTAGAGGTTTTGCTAATCAATTTGCGGAGCGATTCCAACTGCAAGTTCTCGAGCAGCCTTTTGAGGTCTTGCCGATGAAACAGTATATGATTTGGCATAAACGAACAGACTTAAACCCCGCACATCAATGGTTAAGAACCAAGATTCAACAATACATGACGAGCTCTCAAAGCTGTTAACGACTCAATGAAAAACGGCTTCCATTTGGAGGCCGTTTTTGTCTCTGTTACTTGAGGGTTTTAATTAGGTTTTTTGGATTCAATCAACTTATTGTGCGCGTTTCTGACGAGCGGCTTTGAGCATTTTCATTGGCGACATTCCTGTCACCAACATGGTGCCGGTGATAACCAGAATTGAACCAACAATCGTATTGATGCCAATTGCTTCATCTAAGAACAAGTTACCCCAGAGAATACCAAATACCGGAATGATGAAGGTCACGGACAGGGCTGAAGGTGCGCCGAGTTCAGAGACGAGATTGAAGTAAAGTAGATACGCTAACCCAGTACATACCGCGCCTAATAAGATAACTGACGTAGTGATCGTAACGTCGGGTGTTTCTCTCATCGGAATAAAGAATACAAATGGCAAAACCAGCAACACCGCAGCCCACATGCTGCCATGAGCATTGTTGAATGCCTCAACTTTAGGGGCTTGTTTGGTATAGTTTGACGCTATTCCGTAGCTAAAGGCCGCCATCACTGCTGCAAAGATAGGAAGCATAGCCTCACGGCCAATGTTCATCGCATCCCAACCGACTAACACGCCAACTCCCGTTACCCCAATCCCAAGTCCCAATAGAACTTTCGCCTCGAGTGCTGTTTTAGTCCATATCGCACCAATGATTGCCGCCCATATTGGCGCGGTAGAGTTCAAGATGGCGAGTGTCGAGGCGTTAAGTGTCTGCGCGGCATAAGCGAAAAGCAAAAAAGGAAGTGTGGTGTTAAACAGCCCGAGAATGAAGAAGTGTTTAGCGTGATCATGAAAAGAGAGCTTCTTTTTTAAATAGAAAGAAACTAAAAGCAGAGTAAGTGCTGCAAAAAGAACTCGCGCTTCAATTAAGACTGCGGGCCCTAATGGATTAGCCGCCATTCTCATGAAAAGAAACGAGCCTCCCCATATAGCCGCAAGTAGTATCAGTTTTAAAAAGCTCACAGTTTGAATCTCAGATTGTGTAAAACCTGACTATGGAGGAAAGATAACTATTACACAAACATAGATACCAATACTGTGCAGTTATGGACATCAGTTTGAGTCATTAAACAGGAACAGCTTCGATGAATTTCGTTCTGTTTATTGGTCCTTATTTGATGAGTAATCTAGCGTTAGACATCAAACTTAGGCAAACAAAATGAAGATTGAACACATCGCAATTTGGACCAAACAACTCGAAGTACTGAAGCGATTTTATGAAGATTATTTCAGCGCGACATCGAAATCAAAATATCACAACCCAACTAGGGTTTTCTTCATACTTCCTCTCGTTTGAAACGGGAAGTCGTTTAGAGATCATGGAAATGGATTCTGTGCCTGAATCGAAAGATGACATTTATGAGCAGTTCACAGGCTTCATTCACATGGCTATTTCATTAGGG
>NZ_JBFRLX010000092.1:0-10272 GCF_041470165.1 Vibrio sp. 10N.286.46.A8 | reverse complement strand
AAATAGCTGCATATTCCGATACTTATCCATTTGATACCTATTGTATTAAGTGAAGTTACTTTTTGGCGTATTGTTCTATTTGTTAATGTTAATTATCTTTCATTAAATATCAATAGTGAAAATAGGAATCAACAATGTCACTGAATTCAAAAATAGCCACTTTGGCTCTAGCTCTTGGAATGGTCTCTGGTGCCAGCGCCACCGATGGTTTTGATCCTTCTAAGCCAGTAATGAAAGAACTAAAAGACGGTATCTATCAGTATTCTCAGTTTTTTTATAACAGTCTGGTTGTTATTACCGACGAGGGTGTGATTGTTACCGATCCTTCTGGCGATGTTCGTTCTGCACAAATGATGAAGGAGATCCGTAAAGTAACAGAGAAGCCTGTCAAAAAAGTGATTTACTCCCATGATCACTTTGACCACTCTCGCGGCGGTAAGATATTCAAAGAACAAGGTGCCGAATTTATCGCGCAGGAATACTGTACCGATTTGCTTTCACGAGATCTGGAAGACAAAGTAGCCTACCCAACAACAACCTACAAAGACCAGATGACAGTTTCTCTTGGTGGCAAAAATGTCGATCTGCATTACTACGGCAAGAATGATGGTAACTGTATGAGTATTGTTCACATGCCGGAAGATAAAGTACTTGTTGCAGTAGATTGGCATTTACCACAGTACTTAGTCAGCGGAGGACGCTTAATTGAACAGGACTATGTTGCTACATTGAACACGATAAAGCGCGTACGTAAAGAACTAGAGTTTGACACTATCATAAATGGTCACACTCCAGTCGACTCGCCAGAGCTACTAAAAGAAAGTGAAGAATTCGTTCAGGCTCTGTTTGATGCAGTATGGAAAGGTTTGCAAGAAGGAAAGTCTGTAGATGAACTAAAAGAGTCGATAAAGCTACCAAAATTCAGCCACTGGAAAGACTATAAAGAGCATTTTCCTGCTCATGTAGAGCGCATGGCTTATTCGATTTGGCACGGTAATTAATAGGATCTTTATGATGAAGCTGCATGTATTTGATAGCTGCCCATTTTGTGTTCGTGTTAAGACCGTTGTTGGGCTTAAAAATATTGATTGTGAAATTAACCCTATGACTTTGGGGCAATTGCCAGAATCGTTAGAGGGGAAACTAGAGAGGTTGACTGTCCCTGTGCTTGAACAGCGACAGCATGATGGTAAGCATACGGTGATGGTTGAGAGCCTCGACATTATCCGCTACTTAGATCAACAAGATGAACCCATGTTCACCCGTTACGAAGTATCAGAAGCCTTGAACAACCTTCTAAAGCGGCTTTATCCGATCTCTGCACAGCTTTTGTATCCTCGCATGCCACGGCTTAATCTCCCTGAGCTGTCAACGCCAGATGCTCTCTGTCTATTTGTTGAGTCACGCAAAGGCGCATTAAGCCAATCCATTGAGCAGGCGTTGGTGAGAACAGAAGAGTACCTTCCGGAGCTTAAACGAATCTTGGAAGAGCTGGATTCCTTGCTCGATATTGATGTTCTTGTATCTGGTGAGCGCAAGTTGAACATTGACGACATAGCCGCGTTTTCTGAGCTACGAAACCACACAATGGTCGCTGAACTAGAAATGAGTGAGCGCATGATGAGCTTTGTTAGTTTCATCGCATCACGTTCTGGTATGTCGCTATATCCACCAATAAGTCAGTAAAGGGGTTTAAGATGGCAGGTAACAAATTTCTTCCACTACTGGTTATTTTTTCCCTCATACCTTTGGGGCCACTGGCTATTGATATCTACTTGCCATCTTTTCCGCAGATGATCGAGGCTTTTGCTGTCTCTGATAGCGAAATAAGACAGACTATTTCGATTTACGTTCTGGCTCTGGGTGTGAGTCAATTAATTGCGGGCCCAGTTTCTGATCGCAAGGGGCGTAAGTTCTCTGCCATGCTTGGGCTGTTCATGTATGCAGCAGGTAGCTTGTTGGTTGTGGCATCTTCGTCTTTAGAGATGCTATACGCAGCGCGAGCTCAGCAAGGCGTAGGCGCTTCATTCACTATGATCACCGCCATGGCTTGGGTTCGCGACAACTACGAAGGTGACGTTGCGGGTAAGTGGTTAAGCTATATGGGCGGCGTTACCAGTGCAGTACCAACCATTGCGCCGCTGATTGGTAGTGGGTTGGCTCTCTTATGGGGGTGGACAGGTGGCTTCTACCTCATGGCTGGTGTAGCTCTCTTGCTATTTGTTATATCAGCGGTAGCACTTCAGTCTAAGAAGAGTGTTAAGACCACGGTTGATGTAAAGAACACACAGGCACTTAAATGTAACGTGCGAGATATCTTAAGTAATCGTACATTTTTGGTGTATTCACTGACGAACATGCTCAGCTTTGGTGCTCTGCTAACTTACATTTCCGTTGCTCCAATTGTTGCAATCAGCGAAGGCGATTTTTCTCAAGTGCAGTTCTCACTTATGTTTGGAGTTATAGGAGGTTTTCAAATACTTGCTAGCCTTATAGCGCCCAGATTGATTAAGTCGTTTGGCCGTAGGAATACTGTGCGACTTGGTGCCACTGTTATCACCGTCGGAGGAATGGGGTTATTGTTTATAAGCTTTGATGCTACTTATTTATTCTTTGCTTTATCTGCATTGGGAGCAGCTGGCTTTAGCCTTTTATCTGGATCTGCTACATCTCTTGCACTTGAACCTTTTAAGTATTGTGCTGGCTTGGCGACATCTATTGATGGCTTTTTCAGAATGATAGGAGGCGCACTGCTTGTCGCTACGTCCGGCCTCTTGGGAGTTAGCAGTATTTCTACACTGGCGGTAGTCATGCTGCTTTCACTACTGCCTGTTTTATTAATCACATTAGACAATCGAATGTTAAGTTCACCTAAAAGAGACTTAGGTTAGTCAGTAAGAAGTAATTAGAAGCAAAAAAGGATTGGTATCTCTACCAATCCTTTTTATGGATAGCCTTCCTATTTCGAAGATAGGATTTGCCTATTGAATCTATAGAAATGTCCGATTTCACTAATTTTCGGTGCGAATGCAATATAGCTCCATCGACGCGGGATAGCGTTAAACACTACAAATTAGAAAGAGAGTCGAATCATGATCAACACAGAAATCAAACCATTCAACGCAACAGCATTCAAAAACGGCGAATTCGTAGAAATCACTGAGCAAGACGTTAAAGGCAAGTGGGCTGTATTCTTCTTCTACCCAGCAGACTTCACGTTTGTATGTCCAACTGAGCTAGTTGACCTACAAGACAAATACGCAGAGCTTCAATCTCGCGGCGTAGAAGTTTTCTCAGTATCAACTGACACGCACTTCTCTCACAAAGCATGGCACGATACTTCTGACAAAATCGGCACTATCGAATACTTCATGGTAGGCGACCAAACAGGCAACATCACAAATAACTTCAACGTTATGCGTGAAGGTCAAGGCCTTGCAGACCGTGCAACGTTCCTAATCGACCCTGAAGGCGTTATCCAAGCAATGGAAATCACAGCTGAAGGCATCGGCCGTGACGCAGAAGACCTACTACGCAAGGTTAAAGCAGCACAATACGTAGCCGCTCACCCAGGTGAAGTTTGCCCAGCTAAATGGAAAGAAGGCGAAGAGACTCTAGCGCCATCTCTAGACCTAGTAGGCAAGATTTAATCTAAGCCTAGCTAAACAAGAATAGCCAAGAAAGAACGAGTAAAACAGAACAGTTAAACGGTTCTACAGGCGCGCTTCGGCCCCCCTCCTAAAGGGCAGTCGCGCGCCACCCTTTCAAAACATCAACACCACAATATTTGCCGACTTGCGCCCCCTTTTTATTTCCCTTTTTCAGCAAGAAGGTATTGGTCAATACCAAGACACCGAATTTAAGAGCAGGCACGATTATGTTAGATCAAGCAATGAAGCAGCAGCTAAAAGCATACCTAGAAAACCTAAAAACCAATGTTCAGTTAGTGCTGAGCCTTGATAGCAGCGACACCGCAAACAAACTTCAAGATCTGGCGAATGATATCGCCTCTCTCACCGACAAAATTGAAGTAATTCGAGATGATAACGCAAGTGCTCGCCGCCCTATCATGCAGGTAGTGAACCAAGAGAAAGGCACTGCGATCGGTTTCGCCGGTTTACCTATGGGTCACGAATTCACATCACTGGTACTTGCACTGCTTCATAGTGGTGGTCACCCTATCAAGCTTGAAGCGGACGTAATCGAGCAAATTAAAGAACTCGATCAAGAGCTTAATGTAGAGATTTTCATCTCACTATCGTGCCAAAACTGTCCAGAAGTGGTTCAGGCATTCAACATGATGTCGGCGATCAATCCTCTAATTAAGACAACGATGATTGATGGCGCAGCATTCCAAGACGAAGTGAAGTCTCGCGACATCATGGCAGTTCCAAGCGTGTTTATTAACGGTGAGCTATTTGGTCAAGGACGTATGTCTCTGGCAGAAATCCTCAACAAAGTCGATTCAGGCGCAGCAGAAAAGAAAGCGGCCAACCTAAACGAACAAGCACCGTTTGATGTATTGGTTGTCGGTGGTGGCCCTGCGGGATCTTCAGCGGCTATCTACGCAGCACGTAAAGGCATTCGTACCGGTGTGGTTGCTGACCGATTCGGTGGTCAAGTGATGGATACGATGGCGATTGAGAACTTTATCTCAGTGAAAGCGACAACTGGCCCTAAGTTAGTGGCCAGCCTTGAAGAGCACGTAAAAGAGTACGGTGTTGAAGTGATGACTGAGCAGCGCGCTGCAAACATCATTGCGGCAGAAAACACTGAAGACGGTTACATCCACGTAGAGCTAGAGAGCGGCGCAACACTACGAGCTCGCACGGTTATCACAAGTACCGGTGCTCGCTGGCGTGAAATGAACGTTCCGGGTGAGCAAGAGTACCGCAATAAAGGTGTAGCTTACTGCCCACACTGTGACGGTCCTTTATTCAAAGGTAAGAAAACAGCGGTTATCGGTGGTGGTAACTCAGGCATCGAAGCGGCAATTGATTTAGCGGGTATCGTTGAACACGTAACCGTACTTGAATTTGCAGACACACTGCGTGCCGACCAAGTGCTTATCGACAAAGCGAACGCAACACCAAACATCGAAATCATCAAGATGGCGCAAACAACGCAAGTGATTGGTGATGGCAACCGCGTAACCGGTCTGGAATACAAAGACCGCAACACCGATGAACTTAAACAGATTGAACTAGCAGGTATCTTTGTTCAAATCGGCCTGATGCCAAACAGCGAATGGTTGAAGGGTTCGAAGGTAGAGCTTTCACCACGCGGTGAAATTGAAATTAACGCTCATGGCGCAACATCAATGAAAGGTGTGTTCGCAGCGGGTGACGTAACAACAGTACCTTACAAACAGATCATCATTGCGATGGGTGAAGGTGCGAAAGCAAGCTTAGGTGCATTTGACCACCTAATCCGTAACTCAGCTCCAGTTAAAGAGGCTGAAACGGCTTAAGCTTCAAACTTAAAAGCTTCTAGGCTTAAAAGCTTTTAGCTCAAGTTCCTTAAATATTTGTTAACTTATTTATTTACTGTTAACGACTTAGTCGACATTTAGACACCACTCCTATGGATTTAGGAGTGGTTTTTTTCTTTGTGATTTATGCCGGTTGATAAAGCATAAAGGCAACCACCATCGCTAAGCTTCCACCCAAGCAACGGTTCACAAACATCATCTGTTTTGGTGATTGCAGTAATTTTTTCAGCATGGTGCCGCAATACGCCCACACCAACATGCACGGCACACCGGTAATAACCATACCCGCGATAATAGTCACTACTTGGATCAAGTAATCTGCATTCGGGGTGATGAACTGCGAAAACACGGTTAATGAAGCAATCCAACCTTTAGGGTTCAACACCTGCACTAACACGCCTGACATAAAGCCCGAGCGATTATCAGTCGTGCTTTCTTCGATTTGCATGTTCGCAATCGACCACGCCATAAACAGCAAGTAAGCCGCACCCGCGTATTTCAAAATGTTATAAAGATCTGGGTAAAGGGTAAATAAGCTCACCAAACCGACACTAGAACCTGCCAGTACGATGATGATGCCAACAGCGTTCCCAGAGATAAAAGGTAAAGTCGCAGCAAATCCATAACGACTTGAAATCCCAAGTAATGCGATATTGCCTGCCCCAGGTGTAATTGCAATTGATGTTGAAAATAGCAAGAACGCCAGCATTAATTGAGAGCTCATTTCCTCTCACTCCTAATAAGTAAAGTATTTATACGGAGAGAGTTTACAGATTCGACTAGGAATTAAATTGCTATATAGGCTAATATTAATCCAAATTTGAGCAAGACTTTTCTAAAAACACCATGAAACAGAAAGAATCCACCAAAGAAGTGTTAGATGACACAGATATCGCCATCTTAGAACATATCCAACAAGACGGACGCATGAGCAACAGTAAGCTCGCGGAAAAGGTTAACCTCAGCGAGACCCCATGCTGGCGCCGTTGGAAACGCATGGAAGAGACGGGCTATATCGATGGTTACGCCGCTAAGCTGAATCGCAAGAAATTAGGCTTTCATGTTGCAGGCTTTACGCTAGTGACACTGGGCAACCACGAGGTCGAAAACACGGAACCGTTTGAAGAGTTTGTCGAAGTAACCGATTGGATTCCTATGTGTCACTGCATTGCAGGCGGCGCCGACTATATGATTCAAGTGCTAGCGAAAGATTTAGAAGAGTACTTTGAGCGTATTAGCTCGATCAGACGAGTCAAAGGCGTGAGTGCGATTCAGTCGAATATCTCGGTTAAAGAGTTGAAAAACAGCTATAAGTTGCCTCTTGGGGATTAGCTTGAGGCTTCAAACGCTACTAGTATGATATTAACACTATTGATTATCTGATAGGCGTTCGTTGGACCAAGGAGCTCAACAAAAATTGGGCTGCTCACTTTTAATCCGATTATCGTAACGTGTTAGAACCTCGGCCAACCCAACATTGGTCATTTGGATTTAATTTCGATTAAAACGTAAGCCTCGAATGATTCTTATCTCTGGTGATGACCTCCGTCGCCAGAGGTTTTTCTTCGTGAAACATGCACCGCCCTCCCTCATAGAAAACCCATTAAATCATAGAGTAACTCTCGCACACCGCGCATTTAATCCATCTAAAAAATTCTAATTTTAGGTCATGGAAATACAGGCTTATGTTTTGAGATATTTAATCTTCATTTAATCTTACCACCGCCCATTCGAACGGTGTTTTTTATTTTAAAAATGCCGCTAAAATCCTCTCCCGAAATTTACAAACCAGAGTAAAAACAATGAAAAAATTAGTCTTAGCGGCTCTTACGATTGCCTCAGTTACGGGGATCGCATCAACTTCAGCTTTCGCATCAAACGAAATGTACACATTAGGTGGTGTAGGTATGGATAGCGGTGACGTTGGCGCTCAATTCACGTTAGGTAGCCAGATCGTTCAAAGCAATTGGTATATTGAATCGACGTTACTTGTTATCAGCACTGACGATAAGTCTACTAGCTATAATGGTGACAAGGTGCTTCAAACAGAGCAAGAGTTCGATTCTTTAATGCTTTCATTAACACCTATGTATAAGCACAGCTTCAGCGAAAACTTCGCTGTTTATGGTAAGGCGGGCGCGTTTTACGCACACTCAGATACCAAATTGGTGTTCCTATCTAACGATAATAATGAAGTCCACAAAGGGTCCCATGGTGATTTTGGCTTAACTTACGGCATCGGCGCAGAATACAAGTCACTAAAACCAGTTTTCGGCCACTCCAAGTTTGTGACTCGAGCTGGATTTGATTGGTATGAGTTCGGTGGTTCAAGTAGTTGGTATACTCCTGAGTCGGTACTAAGTATCCAAGCAGGCTTTACCTTCTAATCTAGTCACGGATAACACTAAAGTAAGCCACATATGATTCGTGGCTTACTTTGTAGACATTTTGGTTCAGACTACACACTCTTTCTTCATGATAGCAAGTCCTGTTTCCAAGGTATGTGCCCAAGCTTGTTCGATATTTTCATCATAAAGTGGATCGTATTTTTTAACCGTATTGAGCAAGGAATTAAACCACTCGTTGAGCTCTTGCTCAGAAATATCCATGCCTAAATCTTTATGTCGCTTCCCAAGCTTTCTCACCGAGTTTCGTACGCTCGGCAGACCTGCAGAGTTATAGATAAGGATGATTGAAGCTTTAAGCATCTTGGTTTGTTGCTCTAACCCTATGTTTTCAAATCGCTCTGAAAACCTAGGGTTGTGTTCGCAGAAGTCCGCCAAAAATGTTTCTAGAAATTCTTCATCGATCCTGCAACGCTCAAAGCTTTCATAAAACAGTTCATTAGGTGTCATTTTGTTGGTTCTTCGCATTCGCCAGCGATCCTTAACAGTCCATGTCATCTAAGTATAAGCCATTATGGTATAAGTATACGCCACTATGGCATAAAGTGAGTTGCACAGATCTTGTTTCCATCAGGATCTCGCAAATAAGCCATGTACAAGCGACGCTCGTCAGAACCTCTCGCTCCGGGGCCATTTTCAATACTGGTACCGCCATTTTCGACGCCAACACGATGCCACTCATCTACAACTTCTGGGGAGGATGCAAGAAAACCCACCGTCATACCGTTGCCGTGAGTCGCAGGCTGACCATCAATCGGCTTCGTTAAACCCAACACACCCGTTTGGCTAACGTAAACACAGCGCCCTTTGGGATCAACAGAACCTTCGCTATAACCAAGCACTTTCATGATTGGGTCATAAAAAGCCTTCGCGCGTTCAATATCTTTGGTACCGAGAAAAACATGGCTGAACATAACTAACCTCTTCTTTTATTGAAAGAACCACATAAACTAGACCTATAATTCGTGATTGTCTAGGCACGCTATTCGGCCACAACTGTTGCTTAACCCATTGAGTAAAAGCTAAAACTTAGCCCGTTGCTCCATGTCTTTCAGGAACTCAGTTAGTCTAATCAACAATGCGTTGTGCGCCCTGTCCTTGGTCATGCAGAATATCTTCAGGGTTCAACAATTGGCATTTCTGCATACTCAAACACCCGCAACCAATACAACCAGTTAGGTTTTCTTGTAGCGATTTAATCTGCGCCATTTTACTGTCGAGTTGCCCCTGCCACTTCTTAGCAACGCGCTCCCAATCTCGCTTAGTCGCGGTATGGTTCATCGGCAGTGTCGATAACTCTTCGGTGATCTCTTCTAGCGTGAAGCCTATCGACTGTGAGACTTGTATCAACGCAATTCGTCTCAACATCGCCGACTGATACCGGCGTTGATTTCCGTTAGTGCGAATCGAAGCAATCAACCCCTTGGTTTCGTAAAAACGTAAGGCCGAAGGAGCCACGCCACTGCGCTCTGCCAACTGGCCTATGGTGAGGTATACGATGTTTCTCATTGTTACACTATCCTTGAGATCATAAATATTTAAAGCTTACTTTAACTTTAGAATAACGACCTATTGTTACCTTAACCAGTTAATGTCCTTAAACTTTGACAACGGGCGCAATGAAAAGAAACCACGCAAATTGCTGCTTTGTTTTATTGTCGTGTTCTCGCTCTCTAAATCTGACTCATGATCGATTTCAAGTTCTCTGCTATTTCGGCATTGATGATCTCTCCCGTTTCTACATTAAAGTTGTCGTAGAAACTCGGCACCGACATCGAGCCCTTCACATCAGCATCAAAGTAAGGTGCCGAATTTACCGCAGACGACAACACAGAGCTTGCGCCGCCTGGGCCTGGTGATGTGGAGAGCATAACAACAGGTTTGCCTTGGTACACTTTCATGTCGATTCGTGATGTCCAATCAAACACATTCTTAAAGGCTGCGGTGTATGAACCGTTGTACTCTGCAAAAGAGATGACGACAGCATCTGCTTCGCCAATCTTGCTAAAAAAGCGCTGCGCATGTTGATGAACGCCAGACTCTTTTTCTCTGTCTTCACTGTAAATAGGCATCTCGAAATCATTAAGATCGAGCACCTCTACTTGTGCGCCCTCAATTAAGCTTGCGGTGTACGCTGCCAATTGTTGGTTAATCGATGCTTTACTGTTGGTCGCGCCAATCGCTAATACTTTCATTGTTGATCCCTGTTCATTGTTCTCACCTTTATGCACTCATGACTTCAATTACGGAGCTCAAAGTTCATAACTGAAGATTCGTAACGTCTGTTTGATAACATCAAAACCTGCACTAGGCGACAAGGTGATAGATTGTGTTTTTAGATTGGGGACGATGATAAAACCTCAAGTTAACTTGAGG
>NZ_JBFRLX010000091.1:0-21272 GCF_041470165.1 Vibrio sp. 10N.286.46.A8 | reverse complement strand
GCTGGAAACAGGCGTGAAGTAAGAGAAAGGCGCTAGGTTGTACTCTTGGTCGGAAGATTCCGTCAATGCCCACGCTATCGGGCGAGGCACAACGGTTTGTGTCATCAGGTGATAAATCTGAGTGGGAGCAAGAGTATCAAGCTTGAGGTTCATAGCACGTCCTTGGTCTATATGAATTACGACTCAGTTTACGTGTTAAGCAATGCTGTATCTATGCTTAATCAACAGAAACGGTAGAGAGTGTTCTTAATTTAAACAGATCACACCGGTATTTTCTCAAATTGACAGTCAAATTGACGAACCCGAAACACCTACAATATTGATAATAGATTTATCAATAACTTACATTTTGGCATCGTTTATGCTTTATCTAAAGTACTTGTTAATCTCTCCATTGATGAGTGCCCATACTGTGAATACCCACATCGCAGTTGCTTTAAAAGAAAACAATCGATTGAAAGACAAAACCAAACAATGATTTAGGAGGTGGAATGATTCCAAACTCAAGTAAAAGAAAACCAAATAAATCGAGTAAGAAAACCAGTAAAAAGGTAAGGAAAATCCCACTCTCCTTCACCTAATAGGTATCGAAGCAATAAGACAACAAAGTAGCAAAGCAAATAACAAGCCCGTCGCCCAGCGGGCTTTGTTATCTTTAACACCTTAATTGAGGTTTACCTAGCTAAGCATATACCTTCCGTCTAAAAGCCCATCATCAAACCCCATCTTCCTAACGCTCATTCATGAAACTTTTGTTCGCTTAAAATTCAAACACTGTTTATATTAAACAAGCACTTGTAGAGCGAGTAAGGAATATAATGAGTATTTATGGAGATAAAACATCGGTTGTTATAGCTGGTGCGTCAGGGCTAATTGGCCATCATGTCCTGAGACTGCTCATTAACGAGCCCGCTGTCGAACACATCTATGCTTTGTCACGAAGAGCATTAGGTGAAGAATTTCACTCCAACAAACTCGATACACTCATCCACAACGATCTACAAGTAACGAGTTGGGACGACACCAAAGCGACGCCCAACTTAGGCATTATCTGCTTAGGCACAACCAAGAAAAAAGCAGGTTCAAAAGAAGCGCTGCGAAAGATCGATGTAGAACTGGTTAGCCAAGTGGCACAGTCGATGAAATTCCTTGGAGTTCAACGTGTCGCAGTCGTTTCTAGCTATGGCGCTTCGCCAGACTCCTATTCACACTACCTGCGCTGTAAGGGACAAATGGAGCAAAACCTAAAACGTATTGGCTTCAAGCAGCTCTTCATCGCTCGTCCAGGCCCGCTGGTGGGTGAACGTGCCGAACCCAGAACTGATGAAAAACTCCTACAAAGAGTCTTCCCTTTAATATCTCCGTTAATGTTTGGAAAATTCAAAAACCTACGCCCTATCCAATCGGAAGATGTAGCGAAAGCAATATTATTCCGATTGTTCGAAAATAATTTTCAAAGTCTAGAAATTTACACTTCGACTGACATGCTTAATTTATTAGCTAAATATCGTTAAAATGCCTACCTATTCACCACAATGTTGAATACCCATCCAACTCATTGGGTGGATATTACTAATCGTTCTAATCAATTACTTTTCCTTATTTTACGTTTTGTTACAGATCGCTATTTTAGCTAACAGTATTTGCGCCCATATATCTAAGCGCCCTATCGATTCATGGTTATTCATAAGGAAAAACAATGTCATTTTCAGCTATCGCTGCCTTAGCGGTATTCACTGGTATCCTCTTTTTTCTCTACGGACAGCAGAAAAAAGAAAACACACTTTCTCGCCTCGTTTTACTCGGTTTAGTTTTCGGTAGTGCTTTTGGCCTTGGTCTTCAACTGCTATTTGGTGAAGGCAATCCTATTATCAAAGAGACGCTCGACTGGGTAAACATTGTGGGTCGTGGTTACGTTGGCCTACTAAAAATGGTCATCATGCCATTAGTGTTAGTTTCAATGATTGCGGCAGTAGTGAAGCTTGAGAAAGGCGGCTCACTAGGTAAGATTTCCGGCATCACCATTTCTGTGTTGCTAGCAACAACGGCAATTTCTGCGATTGTTGGTATTGTTGTAACACAAGCATTCGGCTTGTCGGCTGAAGGTTTAACTGAAGGCGCTCGTGAAACAGCACGTATCGCAACACTAGAAAGCCGCATCGGCAGCGTTTCAGATCTAACTATTCCACAAATGCTGGTTAGCTTTATTCCGACTAACCCATTTGCAGACCTAACAGGGGCTCGCTCTACTTCTATCATCGCGGTAGTTATCTTTGGCGTGCTAACGGGTATTGCTGCTCGTAAGGTGATGGCAGAGAAAGAAGAATTAGAATCTCCAATCCGTACGTTCGTTGAAGCGGCTCAATCTATCGTTATGCGCTTAGTTAAGATGATCATGGCACTAACGCCATACGGCATCGCAGCATTAATGGCGAAGGTAGTCGCAACGTCAAGTGCTTCTGACATCCTAAGCCTATTGGGCTTCATCGTTGCTTCTTACGTCGCTATTATCCTGATGTTCGTCGTTCACGGTGTGTTGGTTTCTTTTGTTGGTGTCAACCCGAAAGAGTACTTCCAAAAGATCTGGCCAGTACTGACGTTCGCTTTCACGTCTCGTAGCTCTGCAGCAACTATTCCCCTGAACGTTGAAGCTCAAATCACTAAGTTAAACGTACCACCAGCGATTGCTAACCTGTCTGCGTCTTTCGGTGCAACAATTGGTCAAAATGGTTGTGCGGGTATTTACCCTGCAATGCTTGCAGTTATGGTTGCGCCTACGGTTGGTATCGACCCAATGGACATTAACTTCATTCTGTCTCTGATTGCTATTATCACAGTGAGCTCATTTGGTATTGCCGGCGTTGGTGGCGGTGCAACTTTCGCTGCACTTATCGTACTACCCGCGATGGGTCTTCCTGTGACTATCGCAGCACTGCTTATCTCTATCGAGCCACTTATCGATATGGCACGTACTGCGCTTAACGTATCTGGTGCAATGACAGCTGGTACAATTACAAGCCGCCTATTGGCTAAAAAGGACAAGCAGCAAGATTTGGAACAAGCGAACGCTTAATGGGTTCGATTGATCCAATAACTTGAGTCTCGTTAAACAAAAACCGATGCACATGCGTCGGTTTTTTATTGCTTATTAGTTTTGTTTATTACTTTACGATCATCCACAGTCTATAACGCAAAACTCTATATTTGTTCAATAGTACAATAAGTTAGCCATGAAACATCAGCCAAACTGATATATGATGCACCGCTTCAATATGTCACATCATTCTGGCACCCGTTCGATAACAGGATCCTCATGAGCTTTATTATATTATTACTTCTTCTAGTATTCGTTGGCGTTACACGTTTATTTCAGTGGCGGAAAACCTCTAGTTTTATCAAACTTCTTCTTATCTCTTTATTTATATTGATTGGTTCGGGTTTAATCCCTCGCTATCTACTAAACGACCTGCAAGCCAATTATGAGCGCAAACCTGACATTCAGTGGACCTCTCACAATGCCATTGTCTTGCTTGGTGCAGGTACTCAGCTCATCGCAAGTACACAAGAATTTGAGCCGACCTTTTTCTCGTTCGGTCGTATCAATGAAACGGCAAGCCAATATAAAAACTGTGCGAAGGCTCAAACGATATGTAAAGTAATCGTTAGTGGTGGAGATGCACAAAATAATGGTGTAACCGAAGCGGAAGTTTATCAACAGCAGTTGCTTAGACTCGGCGTTCCACTAGCCGATATCATTCAAGAATCGAATAGCGTCAACACTTGGAAAAACGCGCAGCTCACCAGTGACCTAATGAAGCATCACCAGTTCGACAACATTGTTCTTGTTTCATCAGGCCTACATATTCGTCGTAGTGAACTCTACTTTAATCATTTTGGATTAAACGTCGTCCCAGTACGAGCCGACTACATGGCTGCTCAAATTTCATGGTTACCATTATGGTACAACTTCGCAGTTACAGACTTTGCATTGCATGAACAATTGGGTTTTGCTCGTTACAACCTTTACAACTTTATGGGTTGGAACAGCAAACGTGAGAAGCCCGGTGACGCCTGATCGCTTCAACCATGATCTAACTAGTTAGTTATTTAGCTATTTGGCTATTTGGCTATTTGGCTAGTGGTCATTTAGTATCTAGAAGATTCACAGCTCATAAACAAAAAATGCAGCCACAATCGAAGGATTGTCAGCTGCATTTTTAATTCGTGCTTCTACTCAGTACTAACGGGCAATTACCACATTAGATCATCTGGGATCACGAAGTCTTTGTACGGGTCATCTTCGTCTACTTCATCTGAGCTTGAAGCTTGCGTATCAACGATAGATTCTTCGTCACGCATCGCGATCTTGTTTGCTACTGCTGTTGGGATAACAACATAGCTTTCGCCTTGGCGCGCAATACTTAGAATGCCTTTACTTAGTTGCTTTTGAGTCAGCTCTTCTACGTAAAGGTATTTAACTAGCGTACCGTCGGTGAAGTTGTATTTGATCTCACCGT
Source organism: Vibrio sp. 10N.286.46.A8 (assembly GCF_041470165.1). Classification (NCBI taxonomy): domain Bacteria; kingdom Pseudomonadati; phylum Pseudomonadota; class Gammaproteobacteria; order Vibrionales; family Vibrionaceae; genus Vibrio; species Vibrio sp. 10N.286.46.A8. The sequence continues at coordinate 16,755 of NZ_JBFRLX010000091.1, read as the reverse complement.
TCTTCTGTTCGATCTTGTTCATCTCAATCAGTTGCTTCACTTGAGCTTTAATTTCTTTGCTCAACTGCTGTTCTTTCAACTGTTGGTTTAACTCTTTGTCTTTCGCTTGCTGCGCCAGTTTAGTTTCTTCTGCTGCCGCTTTTGCTTCACGAGACTGAACGCGAGACTTTTTAGAGCCTTTCTTCGCCTTCTTTAATTTTTTCTCATTTACCAAGCCAGCTTTAAGCATCTGCTCTTGGAGTGTTAACTTTGCCATGACTTTCCCAGTTCAGGATTAAAAACGACACTATCATACCTGTTTTTGAGGAATCTGTTTACTGAACAATGGCAAAATTTATGCTGATAGAGCAAGGCGGTTAGCGTTTTCCCTTATCGTGATTCACAGCATCCATTTCTGGTTATTTACCGACCTATGATTTCCACGAAAACAACCAATAGTGACTTACCCTCAAACCCAAATCGTTCCTCTATTTTTTAGCGTGCGCGCGTATCACTTATCATTCAGGCAAAGCAATATGTTAATTTTCAATGAGTAATCTAATTTATAAAACCATGGCATATATCTAATATTTGGATAATTCCCATAGAGTTATAACTCCAATGTCACAACTCTTTACTACGTTATTCTTTAAACCAATCAGTAAGGATAACGTGAAAATGAAAACTCAATGGACTTGCCTGAGTGCAATACTTGCATCAGCTTCATTCATTTCAACCTCGGCTATTGCAGATACCGATGTGTACCTGACCAATAACACTAGCCAAGTAATGACGATTCAAACCAATCACACGGGTACCGACCAGCTTCAATTCGGTGATGAGTGGCAACAGCATGTTGAACAGATTGGCCCTTGGGAGACGAAGAAGCTGATCAGTTTCAATCGCTGGACTGGTGTGAAATCTGGGAAGACCTATGAGTTTGACACTGTGGTATCAAACGCTGTGGGTGAGAGTGTCACGCTCAACCAAACCATGAAGGGACATTGGTATAACTCGACACTGCAACATGGTTTAAGCGCCGCAGACGTCAATCTAACATTGCATGACGATCGTAATATTCATCGCAGCACGACCGATGCATTCGGGGTCAATGCAGAGCTAGCCCTCAAAGCCGATTCTACGGCGCGCTATGATGATATTTATTACACCATCACCCCACCAAAAGTGGATGAGCAGCCAGAGCCGGATGCCAATACACTGAAAGTCATGACTTACAACATCTGGGCGCTGCCTGCCATCGCTTCGCATATTGGTGACCGCTACGATCTTCTCCCTCAATACGTAAAAGGCTACGACGTGTTGGCGCTTCAAGAGGTGTTTGCCAACGGCAGAGATGAATTCTTGCGTGAACTTGCAAAAGAGTATCCTTATCAAACCAAAATGCTCGATAAAGACGGGATTAACATCTATGACGGCGGCGTAATCATTGTCAGCCGCTACCCTATCGTTAACGAAGCTCAGTATGTTTTCCCGGATTGCACAGGCACAGATTGCTTTGCTGATAAAGGCGTTAACTACGCAGAAGTTATCAAGAATGGTCAGGCTTACCATGTATTCGGCACCCACACGGCATCATTCGATACCGATACCGCTCGTGATTACCGACAACGTCAATTCAAGCAGATGCGTGCACTGGCGCAGTCTCTGAATATCCCCGCATCAGAAACTGTGGTGTACAGCGGTGACTTCAACGTGAACAAGCTGAAGTTCCCAGACGACTACCAACAGATGTTCGCTAGCCTGCAAGCTGAAGAGCCACAATATTCAGGTTACACCGCTTCTACCTTTGACCCACGCATCAACAACTTTGCGGGTGAACCTATGTCGGGTGGCGAGAACGTTGAGTATCTCGATTATGTGGTAGTGAGCTCGGAATATGCCGCCAAAGCTCATAATGACAATCGCGTGTATGTCCCAAGATCAACAAGCAGTGAGTTATGGAAGCACTACAACCTTTCAGACCACTTCCCTGTTAGCGCTGTCATCAAGTAACTCGGTGAATCCATAATGCATCGAGTTATATTAATCCTAGTGCTCGTCTTAACGGCGAGCATTGTTGGCTATTCGTGGTCATCAAAATCCACTGAAACACCGCTATCTTCTGCTCAACACACAGGACCTAAGCCACGTGTTTCTGCGACAACTGCTGAAGATAATTTCACACCAACTGCAACCGCCAGTTCGGGAAATGCAGCATCACAGAATAAACAAGCCGAAGCTGAATCATCGGGCGGGGAAACGAATGCTGAAAACTTAAGCGAACTTGAAGGTAAAGCTCTATTCGATGAACTCGATGGGTTCTGGGCGCTTTGCCAACAACGCGATGACTGCACTGAGCAACTCGCACGATTGAAATCAGAATTGCCGAGCATATGGTTTGAGTTACTGAGCGACTATCCGCAGTTATCAGTCGACTGGCAATTAGCCCAAAGTACCATCCCACTTGAATCCATAGAGACTCTTGAAGATCGTGTTGCCTTATTCAAGCAGTCTGCACAGCAAATATGGGGCGAGTTGGCCCACCAGCTATTCGCAGACCAGTTTGCGCATCTAGATTTTACGCTCGATGCAAACACCCTTAAAGAAAACGAAGCGAGCCAGTTTTTGGCCAACTATCAAGATTTGCTTAGTGAATGGCAAAACAATACGGACACGTTAAACGCCGAAACACAGCTTCAAAAATATGAATTGGCAGTCTCTTTGATACCCAGCAGCTATAGCCCTGCTGAGATAGTATCAGTCAAAGCCGACCTTCAAGATGCCTACTTAGATGAAGCGAAGGCTAGCAACATTGCCGCGCGAGAACAGCAAGTCGCGCAACAGCAACAAACCGTGATGAGTTATCACGAGCAACTGGATCAGCTCAAAGCGACCTTAGACTATCAGCGAACCTCAAGTTATGGCACTTGGACTCAACACGATTGGGACAGTTATTATCAGCAGCAAGTATCCGATTTCAGGGAACAGTTTTTTAGCAAGTAACGCTTTAACTTAAACCGTCACGAAACTGCGCGGGCGTCTTATTGAGCCACCCTTTAAACGCCCTCCTGAAATTAGCTGGGTCGCTATAACCGAGCCTTTCACCTATGTCATCGATACTCATGGTTGTGCCGAGTAACAGCTCTTTGGCCAGTTCCACTCGAACTTCGGTAAGCAATATTTGATAACTGGAATCATGGGTCACTAGCTCTCGCCTGAGTGTACGAGAGCTACAACCAAACTCATCCGCGAGTTGTTCTATATTCGGGAAACTGCCTGCGGTTTGATAAAAGATCGTTTTGATCTGGTTAGTCAGCAGGTGCTCAGAGTCCAGCGTTTCGACTATCGACTGGCAAGACGCAAGATAGCGCTTCAGTGTCGCGGCATCATGAGTCAATAAGGTTTGTGATAAAACCGAGGCATCAAAACGCAGTTCACAATGGCTTTGCTCAAAAATCACCGGGCACTGGAAACGCTCGTCATAAAGCTTGGTGTAATTAGGGCGAGCATAAGGCAAAGCCAAAGTATGAATATCCAACTCATGACCAGTCAGTTCTTTGAACAAAGAGACGATTGAACTTAAGAAATATTCACTGCAGAAAGGCAGGAGATCACCCACTTCCAAGGTGTTCTCAATCTGAATCACTGCTTGCTCGGAATCTAGAAACAATTTAACCGAGAAGATAGGACCGTTCAGACGCAGATATTTAAAGCCCGACTTGATGGCCTCCCCGACATTTTGACTGGTCGATAGCGCATAACCCAACACACCAAAGTGGCTCAAGCTAGCGTGTTCCCCCAGCCAAAGCCCTAAGCCATCGTGAGGAAAGCTCTGATTCGCCACGCTAAATAACGCAAGTTTATCAGCGTAAGTCAGCTTTCCATTCGGGTCTCGCCAATCCATGTTCGGCAAACCGACATCATTGAGTAACCTTTCAATATCGATACCTCGTTGCTCTAACGTATTCAACAGCAGCGCGATATCTAATGCCCCCAACTGATGCCGATGTCCGGTTGGCTTATACTCCGCGATAATCTTCAATAGTCTCTCCTTATATCGAGCCCATTCCCATCAACATGACTACTCAGCTTCAACAACACTACTAACAAAATCGTGATTGGCAACGCGCTCTTGTCCGAATATGACCTCCCAATTCTACGCTACTCATCGCACAATGGCTTTAATTGTTAAATTAATGTGAACCATCGCAATGATAAAAACGAACCCAGCCCCACACAGTTTGATTGATTCTAATGGTCAGCCGATCATTGGACATTTCGATGGCATCCCAAAGCACCTGAACATCGAGAACTTTGACTACCGAAACTCGATGGATGCAAAAGCAAACTCTTGGCAGAAGCACTTCCACTTTAAGCAATTCCAGTTTGTCAGCATCACCACCGACACACACGTTGTTGGTGTCGCTATCGCGGATATTCGCTACTTAGGATCGGCATTTTGTTATGTGTACGATATAGAGAGCAACAAACTTGAAGAGTGTTCATGGTTACGACCACTGGAGTTTGATAAACAAGTAACGCCTTCACCATTTGAAGGAAAGACAAGCATTGCAGGCCAAAGCATTGCTTTTAATATCGAAGGCGGACAATGGCGAGTTCGCTTGAATACCAAACTCATCAAGGCCGATATCGCTTTAGAGCCTAAAGCCGACAGCTTGCCCTTGGCGATGTGCAGCCCAACGGGTTATTCAGGTTGGACTTACACCCAAAAGCACAATGCTTTGCGCATCAGCGGTGGCATCCAAATCAAGGGAGAATCACTCGTTCTCGAACAAGCTCGTGCTGGTTATGACTTTTCAGCGGGTTACATGAGACGTGAAACCAGTTGGCGCTGGGCAAGTATCAACACGCAATCCAATGGCACAGATATTGGCTTAAACCTCGCGGCGGGCGTGAATGAAACCGGAGGCTGCGAAAACGTGTTATGGGTCAATGGAACCAGACACTTACTTAACCCGGTACAGTTTACGTTCAGTCGCCAAGACACGAATTTACCTTGGCAGATAACATCACAAGATGGACGTATAAACCTGACCTTTACGCCCTTAAATAACCGCAACGAAAAGCTCAATTTATGGCTGTTAAAGAGTAACTTTCGTCAGTTCATTGGTCACTTTTCTGGCTCGATTGAAGACAACAAGGGAGTGACACATCAGCTCGATGGTGTTCTTGGCCTAACAGAAGATCACTTTGCTCGCTGGTAACGTAATTCTGCTGATTGAATCTCAGGCGAGCAAGTCTAAGTAAACTTGATACTAAGAACGCGTATGGCGTCTCAACAAGGATAAAACATGAATATCGACGCATTAATCAATCACCCAGAATGGCTACTGCTGGTATTAGCGCCCTTGTTCGTGGTGTGCATGTTGGCTGAGTATTTTATCGGTCAGAAGCAAGGTCGACTGCCTGATAACTCGAGCTATAAACTTTCAGAAGTAATGTGTAACTTCACGCTGGCGGGAATGCATCAACTCTCCGATTTACTCACCGGGTTATTGGTCGTGCAGCTGTATCTTTGGCTGTTTGGTTGGCGCTTAATGGACGTTGAAATGGGCGTGCTGAGTTTTGTTGTATTGATGGTGTTACAAGACTTTTGCTATTACTGGTTCCATAGAGCAAGCCATCGTGTTCGCTGGATGTGGGCAGCACACGTCGCGCACCACAGCTCAGAACAGATGAACTTCAGTACGGCTTTCCGTCAAAGCTTAATGTACCCACTTGCTGGGATGTGGCTATTCTGGGTACCGTTGGTCATCATAGGTTTCGACCCTAAATGGGTCGTCTTTGTGGTGCTTCTCAATCTAGGTTTGCAGTTCTTCGTCCATACACAATGGATACGAAGCTTAGGGCCACTTGAATACATCTTTAACACCCCATCACACCACCGTGTGCATCACGGCAAAAACCCGCAATACATAGATAAGAACTACGCCGGTGTTTTGATCATTTGGGATAAGTTGTTTGGTACGTTCGAACCGGAAGTTGAAATCGTACGTTACGGCGTCACCAATCCAGTAAACAGTTTTAACCCGATAGTGGTCACCTTTCAAGAATGGAAGGCCATATACAAAGATTTGAAGAACCGAGAGCTAACCATGAAACAGAAAGTACGATTGATACTCTCACCTCCATCGGATTAAACGGACGATAGACAGATTGTATTAACTAAGATACCGCCTCAACTGGATTCAAAGACATCCCCACCGACTCGATTGAATAGTAAAGCACCGTTTTCCGACAATTTATTTGTGATCTGGGTTGCACGCGTACCGCATACTATCAGATACTGAACAAAACTAACCTTCAGCCACAGTAAACGTTCTGCGCTTGCTGTTCAGGAATTTCAATGAGTTCAGATAATCAGCCGACCTACTTCTTTTTCGATTACGAAACGTGGGGCGTTAGCCCAGCAAAAGACCGTCCGAGTCAGTTTGCGGGTGTTCGTACCGACCAAGATTTCAATGTTATTGGAGAGCCTCTGGTTATCTATTGCCAACCTCCTGCTGATTACCTCCCTGCGCCTGAAGCTGCGTTGATCACCCGTATCACACCACAGAAAGCGGCTTCACAAGGTCTCCCTGAGCCAGAGTTTATCGCTAAGATCCATGCTGAGTTGGCGAAACCAAACACCACAAGCCTTGGCTACAACAGTATCCGATTCGATGATGAAGTAACGCGTTACACCTGTTACCGAAATTTCATTGACCCATATGCGTGGAGCTGGCAGAACGGCAACTCACGTTGGGATCTATTAGATGTAATGCGCGCTGTTCACGCACTGCGCCCTGAAGGCATTGTTTGGCCAGAGAACGAAGAAGGTTATCCAAGTTTCAAACTGGAACACCTATCTGTGGCAAACGGCATTGAACACGAGAACGCGCACGATGCGATGGCCGATGTTATTGCGACCATCGAGTTAGCAAAGAAGCTTAAAGCTGCACAACCTAAGATGTTCGATTACCTTTACAACATGCGTCATAAGCGTAAGCTAAATGACCTAGTTGATATCGTAAACATGACACCATTGATGCACGTTTCGGGCATGTTTGGCCGTGACTGCAACTACACAAGCTGGATTGTGCCTATGGCTTGGCACCCAACTAATCAAAATGCGGTTATCGTGGTTGATTTAGCTAAAGACCCAAGCCCACTACTAGAACTGGACGCTGATGAACTCAGAGACAGACTCTACACCAAACACAGTGAACTGAGTGAAGACGAGCTACCCGTACCCATCAAATTGGTTCAACTGAACAAGTGCCCTATTCTTGCTCCAGCCAAAACGCTGACGGCTGAAAATGCCGAAACCATCGGTATCGATCGCCAACAATGCTTGAAGAACTTGGCACTGCTGCGCGAACATCCAGAGATCCGCGAAAAACTCATTGGCCTGTACTCTCAAGAGCGCGAGTACGAAAAAAGTGATGATGTTGATACCCACCTTTACGACGGTTTCTTTTCACCTGCTGATAAAACAGCGATGAACATCATTCGCGAAACTGACCCGAACAACTTGGGAGCTTTAGATATCACCTTCAGCGACGAACGTATTAAACCGTTACTGTTCCGTTACCGTGCTCGCCATTTCCCATGGACGCTAGACGAAGCTGAACAACTGAAATGGGCAAACCATTGTCGTGAGTTTTATGAGTGCCGTTTAGAAGAGTACATGCTCAACCTTGAAAACCTCGCGCACGAACATGAAAGTGACGAGAAGAAAATGGCTATCTTGAAGGCGGTTTATCAATACGTAGAAAAGTTAGCTAGTTAATTCCATTATCAAGAGACGTAACACTTTGAAAGAAAGATTGATCCAGCTGGTTTACTGCTTAATCTCCTTCACCTTAATCATAGGTGCACTTACAGCAGGTAACGCGTTACAGCATTTTTTGGATACCTCAATCCCAGGCAGTATTTTTGGCATGTTGATTCTGTTTGCCGCCATGGTGATTGGTATTGTTCCTTCGCACTGGGTACAGCCCGGTGCAAGCTTGATTATCCGCCTAATGATCTTACTGTTTGTTCCGATCAGTGTAGGGTTGATGGATCACTTCGACATGCTTATCGCAAACGCATTGCCAATTATGGCGAGCGCCGTTGGCGGCACGTTGTTGGTGTTGGTGTCTTTATCATGGTTCTTAGACCGCTTGCTTTCGAGAGGTAACTGATCATGTGGATTCTACTCACCATCGTGGTATTCCTGTTTGCTCGCTGGGTAAGTCAAAAAGTTAACTCACCACTGTGTAATCCCCTGCTGATCAGCATTGGTATCATCATTCCGATACTCACGTTCTTCAAAGTACCGTTTGAGACTTACTATGCGGACAACACCTGGATTACCTACATGCTGCAGCCCGCGGTAGTTGCCCTTGCTTATCCGCTTTATGAACAGCTACCTCAAATCAGAGCCAACTGGCGCATCATCACCTTTGCTTGCACACTAGGCAGTGTGATGTCGATGACAACGACAGCATTGATCGCTGTGGCTTTTAAAGCAAACTTAAGTTTGATTGCGAGTTTATTAGGTAAGTCAGTCACCACACCAATTGCGATGGAAGTATCGAGCCATTTAGGTGGTGAAGCAGCGATTGCGGCAATACTGGTATTGATTGTTGGTCTATTTGGGGCAATTTTTGCTTATCCAATCTACAACCTCATTGGTATTAAGAGCCCTATTGCCCGAGGTTTAACCATGGGTACCGTGTCTCATGCTTTAGGTACTGCGACCTGTGCTGAAAAGAATCAGGAAGATGCTGCATTCAGTTCGTTGGCATTGGTTCTTTGTGGGGTTATCACCTCAATCATCGCACCGAGTATATTTTCGCTCGTGGTTTGGTTCTATTCTTAACTAAAACCTCACCACACGATTCAGCCCAACCAGAATACTGTTGATTTCAGTGCCTGCTTGGGCTTTTTATTCGCATTTATTCAGCAATAGCAGCCAAGTCGCGTCCTGTTTAAGCCAATAAGTGCGATATCAACGATGGTTTTTGCGCTTGCAATCGATTTCATCTGTGACCTCACTCTAATTATGCAAACCAATGTAACAACAACAACGCAGTGGTGATCAATGTCACAGAAAATTCCTGAGCATTACATAGAATTAAAGCCTAAGGTCAATTAAGGATTCAACATGAACAGTCGTATTACCCTGGCGCTGGAAAGTGCTCCAACAGCAATCAAAGCACTTTTGAGTGACATCGTATTAGCAGACAACTTTGACGCGACATTGTCTCCAGAACAATTTGCTAGCCTACTGCAAGCAAGTGGTTTAGCGGATGACGAGCTACGTATTGCGCTACTTCCTTTTGCCGCAGCCTATTCTTACGCTCCGTTATCTGACTTTTATGTTGGTGCAATCGTGCGTGGTTTGTCTGGCACTCTGTATTTTGGTGCAAACCTTGAAATCGCTGGTGCTCAACTTGGCCAAACAGTACACGCTGAGCAATCTGCAATCAGCCACGCTTGGATGAAAGGCGAACAAGGTATTTCTGATATCACCATCAACTTCAGCCCTTGTGGTCACTGTCGTCAATTCATGAACGAACTGACCACAGCAAAAGAACTTAAAGTTCAGCTTCCACAACGTGATGAAATGTCTCTGCAAGAGTACCTACCAGACTCGTTCGGCCCTGCTGATTTAGGTGTGACGACTGGCCTAATGACTAAGCTTGATCATAAACACACGACTGAAGAAACAACGCCTATTGTTGTAGAAGCGCTAGCAGCACTAAACCGCAGCCATGCTCCTTACACCAAAAACCTAAGTGGTGTTTCACTGCAATTGACGTCGGGTGAGGTTTTCACTGGTGCTTACGCTGAAAACGCAGCGTTCAACCCGAGCTTACCTCCTCTGCAAGTGGCGTTGATTCAACTTAAACTGGCTGGCTTCGATTTTGAACAGATTGAAAGTGCAGCGTTGGTTGAAATTGCCGAAGGTAGCATCAGTCACCTAGCGGATACGCAATCTACATTAGAAGCGATTAATCCCGACATTCCAGTGACTTACTTAGCAATCTAAGTACATCTGATTAACAAAATTTTAAATAAGCAGCCCTATTTAACGGGGCTGCTTTTTTTATACCTGCAATTAACGCAACAACTTGCGCAAACGTTTGCTTTTATCATTGAAATAAGTATGATCACCCCGTTTTCAATCAATCGCTCAAAAGATCGGAAGGAATTTCTATGTTTGGTACTGCTACTCGTGAAAATGCTACTCGTGTACTTCTATTAGGTTCAGGTGAACTCGGCAAAGAAGTTGCTATCGAGTGCCAACGTTTAGGCTTGGAAGTTATTGCATGTGACCGTTACGCAGACGCACCCGCAATGCAAGTTGCACATCGTAGTCATGTATTAGACATGTTAGACGGCGATGCACTGCAAGCAGTCATTGAACTTGAAAAACCAGATTATGTGGTTCCTGAAATTGAAGCTATTGCCACCAGCAAGTTGGTAGAGCTGGAAGCGCAAGGCTTAAATGTCGTTCCCACTGCAAATGCGACTAAGCTAACGATGAACCGCGAAGGTATCCGTCGCCTAGCTGCAGAAGAGCTAAAACTGAGCACTTCTCCTTACCGCTTTGCAGACACCTTTGAAGACTTCGCTGCCGCTGTTGAATTCGTGGGCATGCCTTGCGTTGTTAAGCCAGTAATGAGCTCTTCAGGTAAAGGCCAAAGCGTAATCAAAACAGAAGAAGACATTCAAAAGTCTTGGGACTACGCACAAGAAGGCGGCCGTACTGGCGCAGGTCGTGTGATCGTTGAAGGCTTCATCGACTTTGATTACGAAATTACGCTACTTACCGTTCGCGCAGTCGACGGTGTTCACTTCTGTGCGCCTATCGGTCACCGCCAAGAAGATGGTGATTACCGTGAATCATGGCAGCCACAAGTCATGTCAGACAACGCACTCAAAACAGCGCAATACACCGCTGAACAAGTGGTTAACGCATTAGGTGGTCACGGTATCTTCGGCGTAGAGCTGTTTGTCAAAGGCGATCACGTTATCTTCAACGAAGTATCCCCTCGCCCACACGATACTGGCTTAGTGACTCTTATGTCTCAAGACTCATCGGAATTCGCACTGCACGTACGCGCGTTTACCGGTATGCCGATCAAATCCATCACGCAATACGGTCCATGTGCATCAGCGGTTATTCTGGGCCAAGGCACTTCAACCAACATTCGTTTTGAAGGTCTTACAGAGGCGCTAGACGCACCACAAACGCAAGTTCGCTTGTTTGGTAAACCTGATATCGATGGTCGCCGTCGTCTAGGTGTGGCGCTTACTCGTCGCAACAGCACTGAGACTGCGATTGAAGATGCAATTGAGAGTGCTTCTAAAGTAAAAGTAATTTACTAACCAGCTATTCAAATTCTGAACAATCACGACTTCAAATCTGAACAACAAAAAAGACGGGCTATCGAGCCCGTCTTTTTGTTGGTGTTATCTTTTTTATTGAAGCGGTCTTTTCGCTAGAGAGCTCACTGCGCTTAAGCGTCTGACTCAATCAAGTACACTTCTTCACTGAATCGAGACAAGCCTTTTTTGGCAATCTTCGGATGTTCATCGTCTGCAATATCTTGATTCAACAATGTGATTTTGTATCCCCCGAACAACTGACCAATCTCTAGTTTAGGTACGCTAAACGGAGGCCCTGCCATCTCGCTTTGGTCGTAATCCAGAGTCACTAGAAGGATCTTACCACCCGGTTTCAGTCGTTGTTTCAAACGCTCTACATACTGCATTCGCATCTCTTCAGGCAATGCGACTAAAGACGCGCGATCGTAAATGGTATCGACAGGCTGGATTGGCGCTGAGAAGTAATCGCCCGTGTAGATGTTCAGTTCATCGAATTGATACAGCTCGTGCTGACCACTGATTTGAGTCACAGTCGGGGTGTAAAGGTGCTCTGCAAAAAATGCGCGAACCGCAATCTGACTTAACTCGACACCTTGAACATCTTCATGCTTTGAAGCTAGCCAAATCAGATCTTCACTTTTGCCACAAAGTGGAACAAACACACTCTTCTCGTAGCTAGGCTCAGTCTTTCCCCAAAATTTAATCAGAAGTGGGTTTACATCTTCGAGGTGGAAACCAATTTGGTTGGCTGCCCATTTATTGTGCCAAAATTCAGGATTATTCATCTTTCGTTCATGTTAAACAGTCATAATGCAAGGGTACAGTATAGAGAGGTAAGAGCAACCTTAGCTTGGTTTAAAGTACCAAATTGGTTTCGATGAAATCAGAAACTGGCTAAGTTCAAAGTTCTAATAATTGCGGAACTAACGGTTGGATTATTTGTCTATATCTTCACATTTTAAAGCAATATTAAACGTTAGAGTTGGTTTCTGTCTTAGCTAGCCCCATTTAATATGTAGTGAGTTTAGTTAAGCTGTTTTTACTCTTGTGCGTTACTGGTTACCCCTTTTAACTACCCGTTTTTGTAACCTTGTATTTTGGAGTTTGAATGAGTGTATTTCTCCGTACGACGGCCCTAATGCTATTGGTATTGAGCCGAGCGCCTGCATTCGCAGCAGCACCTGTTTCAACAAGTTCGACTGATCAAACGCGCACTCCTGCGCAAAACCAAGTTTCATCAAACGTATTCCGTCATAGTTTGAGCGGCCTTTACGGCATCAAAGCCTTCGACTCACGCCCGACTCAGCCTTACACCGACTTCGATATTCTGTACAGCAAAGCGCATCAAGGCCAAGCTGAACTAGAAACTATCTGTAAAAGTACTGCCCTACTCACCAATTCTGAAGCGCTATTTGCTGGCGTTAAATCTCAAGCTCGTGCAGAAGAAAAAATCGCCCTTGAGCTTGATGGTGATGTAACAAAAATTACCGACTTAGCCCGTGCAACTATCATCGCGAACGATGTAGAAAGCTTGGTTGAAGTTTACGAAGCGCTAAGCCGTGAAGCAGACGTTGTTAAGCTGAAAAACAAGTTTAAGTCACCAGCCGATTCTGGCTACCGTGACCTTAACTTGTTGGTTCGTTTACCTAAAACCAACATCATTGCAGAGGTTCAACTTCACTTGAAAGCGATTGCTGATGTGAAAAGTGGCCCTGAGCACGAACTCTACGAAATCATCCAAGGCATTGAGCGTCACGCAATTGCAGAACATCGCCCAATCAACGATATCGAAGCGGCACAAATCAATAGCCTAAGACGCCAATCTTTAGAGCTTTACCAACAAGCATGGCAACCGTACATTACCACGCACATTAAAGCGGCATAACCACAGACATAAACGCTTACCATAAACAAGAACGACAAAGGGCTGCATAATCGCAGCCCTTTCTTTTTATTAGTGTTCTCGCGTTGCTTTCATTAGTTCATTAGTTCATTAGTTCATTAGTTCATTAGTTCATTAGTTCATTACTATCAGAAAGCAAAATATAGGGATGTCACTATTAGTAGTTAACGAGAAGGGTGATTAACGAGAAGGGTAGCTAAGAAAAGAGAGTCAGGTGATACCACTAAGAGAAACTAGTGACAAGACAGTCAGCAAATGATGCATAAGACGTAGATACAAAAAGACCACGCTAGGCGTGGTCTATTGCTTGGCTACTTCTCGATTTTAATATTTTCGACTCGGGCCTTCAGTTTTTGTCCCGGTCTAAAAGTAACAACACGTCGAGCAGAAATTGGAATGTCTTCACCAGTTTTCGGGTTACGACCAGGTCGCTCGTTTTTCTCACGAAGATCAAAGTTACCAAAACCAGACAGTTTTACCTGTTCGCCATTTTCAAGTGCCTTACGAACTTCTTCGAAAAACACTTCAACCGTTTCCTTGGCATCCCGCTTGCTGTATCCGAGTGTTTCAAACAGGTTCTCAGCCAAATCGGCTTTAGTGAGTGCCATAAAACTTTCCTCAAAGCTATGTTATACATTGCTACCATCTTCAGTAGCGCCAAAGCATTTACCCTATTCAATCAATGAGATAAGGTCATTTACAAGGAAAGTGTATGCCAAGCTTCTGATTTTCGCCAACTTTTTTATCTCATCAATTTAATTATTCTTTCAAATCAGGAAGATAACTCCCTTGTAAAGTCACATATATAGCTAAAAAACACCTAACCAACAGGTACGATGTGATATTATATCCTGAAAAATCCAACATAATAAGAATTTAAAACTTTAGTGTTCTAAAAGATAATTTTTGAGACCTCTATCCTATACCCAATAAAATCAGCCACTTGATTTGATATCAAACTCAACAGAGGTTACTAAGTAACCATTATTAAATATGATATTTGTATCATTTCAGAATTTAATTCGAATTAGTCAATCCTTTCGACAATGCTATTCTGCTGTGTTTTGAGAAAATGCTCAATCAATCGTCTTTATTTCCCTAAGAGGTCTTACGGTTGTCTTAGCAGGCTTCACTATCAAACCTATACCGACTAGAAACAGTACAGATGCCACAACTTGAGCGACTGATAGCACCTCGTCATACATAAAGTAACCACTGATCAATGCGAAGATAGGTACTAGCAAGGTTAACGGCGCTGTCGTGCTTAACGGATATTGAATTAACAGTTTATTCCACACCCAGTAACCGAATAGCGTGGTTGGGTAAGCCTGAAACAACACAGCAATCGTTGCGTTCCAATCCCATTGTTCTATCGCCTGCCAAATAATTTGGTCACCGTGCAGCATCACCGCAAACAACACTAATGGAACTGGCGCAAATAGCATGCCCCACACGTTAAACGCAAAAGCCTGAGTGGTTTTAGACGCTTTAACAATCACGCCCATTAACGTCCAACTACACGCTGCGATCATAATAAGAATCACGCCATTAACAGTGACATTGCCCGTTGCTGCAGAAACCAGCACCGCCAACGCGCACATCGCTAACATCGCACCCATTAACTTGCGAACCGACGCACTTTCTTTGAAAACCCACACGCCAACCGCCATACCAATTAGCACATTGGTTGAAAGCAACACCGACGAAAGCCCCGATGAGAGCCCAGCGGTGATTGACCATGAAGCCATGCCCCAGATGCCCACACCAAACACAAAGCCATAACTCACTAAATAACGCCACGCGACATTCGGTCTTGCTACAAAAAATATCACCGGAATCACCGCTAGCGAGAAACGCGCGGCGGTTGCCAACAACGGATGAACATTGGTTACACCCATTTTGATCATCGAGAAATTGAATCCCCAAATTGCCATCACGAACACCGCTAACAACAAATCATTTCTTTTCATACTGACCCCTCCTTTGTTTTGAATGAGTATCCCTTGATCAACAAAACCAGTACAGATACAATTTTCACAATAAAAACCAGTACAGTTAACAACGGTCGTGACCATGAGCATCTACAGAAAGCTAGCCAATCAGTTTATTGATGAGATTGAAACGGGGAAAAGACCCGAAGGTGGACGCATGCCTTCGCTGCGTCAATTAGCTAAACAACAAGCCATCAGCATGTCGACCGTGGTGAGCTGCTACCAAGAACTGGAATCACAAGGCTGGATACACTCTCGACCGCAAGCAGGGTATTTTGTTTCTCCTCATAAACCTGCTCGTTCAACCCCAGAGTGGGCACAGTTTGAAAGTAAAGTGTCGAGCGTCAAGCTAACCTCATCGACTCACAACTCAATCAATGGATCTTTAGGGGTGTCTAGCACCGCCAATGATGAACAGTCGATTGTTGAACTGGAACGCAGTTTTCGCCGCGCTATTCGGCGTATGAGCAGCAGGCTAAACCATTACCCAGATACACAAGGTGAGCCAATGTTACGTCAGGCATTATCCACTCACTTTGCCAAGCTCGATGTGCACTTTTCACCTGAAGAGATGGTGATTACGGCAGGCTGTATGTCTGCGATTAAGGCTGCACTTGAATCGTGCACCAAAGAAGGCGACACCATCGCGATTAGTTCACCTTGTTTCAACGGCATTCTGGAGTTGCTCGGAAAGATGTCGCGACAAATCATCGAGATCCCATCTCTGGATGACGGTATCGACTTGCAACAATTGGAAGCGCATTTGAAGAATAGACAAGTCGAT
Source organism: Vibrio sp. 10N.286.46.A8 (assembly GCF_041470165.1). Classification (NCBI taxonomy): domain Bacteria; kingdom Pseudomonadati; phylum Pseudomonadota; class Gammaproteobacteria; order Vibrionales; family Vibrionaceae; genus Vibrio; species Vibrio sp. 10N.286.46.A8. The sequence continues at coordinate 713 of NZ_JBFRLX010000091.1, read as the reverse complement.
GCCGCGATTTTTTGTACCTCTCATATGAACCCTCAAGGGATCAACATGTCGGCTAGTCAAAAAAAAAAGCTTGCTGAATTAGCGAATCACTATCAAGTACCGATCATTGAAGATGATGTGTATCTGGAACTTTCTTATTCCTCACACACTCCACTCCCCGCGAAATACTACGACAAAGGCGGCTATGTACTATGGTGTGGTTCAATATCGAAAAGCTTGTCACCGAGTTACCGATTAGGATGGTGCTTACCAGGGAGGTTCATTAACGAATACAAGGCTCAGTTTTCTGCTGCAAGCTATGGCGTCGCCCTACCCACTCAGCTTGCAGTTGCTGACTTTATCGAATCTGGTCAATACGCAAAACACGTTAGAAGAAGGTGTACTCAGCTTCTCTCTTTGCGCCAGCAATACCTAAGTTATTTGGCTCAGCACCTTCCTCAAGGAGTAAAGATAAGTAACCCGCAAGGTGGCATGGTACTTTGGCTACAAATACCAAATTTGAACCAATCAAGCTTTGCTCAGGCAGTTGCCGACCACAACATTGATATTAGGCTTGGACACCTGTTCAGCACTCTCGACCTTTACAGCAATTGCTTACGCATCAATATTGGTTACTCGTTAGAGGGAAAAGCCAAGCAGGAATTGAACGACTTAATCGAGCTGATTCACGTTCATAGCTAATACGTTCCAGTTCTTAATACGTGCCAGTTCAT
>NZ_JBFRLX010000090.1:0-13939 GCF_041470165.1 Vibrio sp. 10N.286.46.A8 | reverse complement strand
TTTAAATATAATTAACGTTAATAAATGACTAAATATTTTTATAAACATAATGGAGAGGAATGGATTGTTTTTTATTAGCCTTAACATCAATATTAAAACGTTGATTTACGCTTTGTCGAAGGTGTCCTTGGATTGTTTAAGGTTGGCTGATGAGGTTGGCTATAGAGAGGCTTTAAATAGAGTGTGTGCAGCTCGTGAGGTTGTTTTGGGGACTGGCTCTGAGGGCGATAGCAATAAAAAAGCCGCTAAGAAAGCGGCTTTGAACGAGAAGGTGGTGTGTAGGTTTTAGATAAGCGCACCAATACTTAGTACAACGATGCAGAACACCATCAAGATTCCGATTAATGGCATCACCCATTTAACCCAGCGCACGTAAGGGACACGAGCAATCGCCAAGCCGCCCATTACCACTGCAGAGGTTGGAGTGATTAAGTTGACCAAGCCAGATGCTGATTGGTAAGCGGTGATAACAAGGTCACGACCTACGCCAGCAAAATCGGCTAATGGCGCCATGATTGGCATAGTCAGCACTGCTAGACCAGAGGTCGAAGGTACTAAGAATGACAGTAGAATTTCTAAGAAGAACATCACGTTAATGAAGACAACTGAAGAAAGGCCAGTCACCATTTGTTCTGCTGAGAAAAGAATAGTGTCGGTGATCATACCGCGGTCCATTACGACTACGATACCACGTGCGATACCTATGATAAGCGCAACGCCCAGTAGGTCTCGAGCACCGTCAATGAAGCTAGTTGTGAACTCTTCCTCGCTCATGCGAGACACAATACCGACAATAATAGTCGCTGCTAAGAACATCGCGGAAATCTCTGCCATCCACCATCCAGCAACGGATACACCGTAAATCATGACAGCGAAAGAGCCACCAAAAATGGCCAGGATCAGTTTGCGAGTCGCGGTGAACTCCAGTTTTTCACCACTTGCGTTGCCAAGGAAGTGCGCTTTGTTCTCTTCGTATTTGTCGTAAACAATCGATGTTTTTGGATCGGCTTGTACCATTCTTGCGTAGCGCATGACGTAGGCGACACAGATACCCCAACCAATAATCAGCATTCCAATACGCAGCGCGATACCGTCGGTAAATGGAATACCAGAGGCGTTGGCAGCAATAACGGTCGCGAATGGGTTAATGGTAGAGCCTAGCACCCCAATGCCTGCGCCAAGCAATACCGTCGCAGCCGCAACTAGAGGGTCAAAGCGAGCGGCCATCATTACTGGTACTAGTAATGTATAGAATGGCAGTGATTCTTCCGCCATGCCGTAGACGGTACCACCAGCGGCAAACAGTGCCATCAGTATTGGTATCATCAACTCTTCTCGCCCTTCTAAGCGGGCGGTAACGCGCTCGATACCGGCATCAATGGCACCTGTTTTGGTTACTAGTCCTAAGAAGCCACCAATGATTAAGATGAACAGCGAAACGTCGATAGCCGCTGCTTCATAGCTATTGTGGTCGTAGAAGCCATCAATAGGCGCTAGCAGTACATCAATCACGCCTTGAGGGTTACCTTCTACCGCTTGATAGGTTCCGGTTACGGGTACTTCTCGGCCTAGCTCTTCATTCATTGCACGGTCGTATTGGCCTGCTGGAACAATCCAGGTAAGCAGCGCGACGAACGCAATCAGAATAAATAGAATGGTGTAGGCAGAAGGAAATTTAAAGTTGGCAAAGAAGCCGCCCTTTTTTTTCTCGCTTGGTATCGTTTGAGTTGTCATGGCTATCTCCTTACATCATCTTAAATAGAAGTGATGTGAATTAGCGACTAATGATTTATAGATTGTAAATACACGGACACTTATAAAGCACTCAACGATATAAAGTTGCTGACTTTAAATTAAGGTTGTTTTTATATTTACCAATCCAAATGAAGTTAGATTTAATTTAGCTGCGGTTATTTTATTCCTTACGTCAGTATTTAAGTTTGGTGCTGTTCACAAAAATAATGGCTAATGAAAGGGCTGAAAAATGGCAGAAAATTGGCAAGGTTTTTTGGTTAGTTAGCTTGGATTAATATTCGATGGGGATGACGGTAAATCAAAGGGAGATTGACTGGGTAGGCATTCCTAATTAATGGCCTGAATAATCCTGGAATTTTATTCAAACTTTATTTTTGGTTGGTTTTTGAATTTTATAACGGTTATTTGACGTGTATCAAATAACACATTGAGCAGAAAACAAAAAAGGAAGCCGAAGCTTCCTTTTTTAGTTTAGAACATTAGTGATTACTAGATGAATAGGCCGCCAAATGCGAAGCCGAGTGCAACCGCTGTACTGATTGTTACCACACCAGGAATGAAGAATGGGTGATTAAATACGTACTTACCAATACGCGTTGAGCCTGTGTCATCCATCTCAACCGCTGCCAGTAGCGTAGGGTAAGTTGGAAGTACGAACAGTGCACTTACTGCAGCAAAAGAAGCCACGGCTGTTAGTGGTGCTACGCCAATCGCTAGAGCTGCAGGCATTAGTGCAACTGTTGTTGCGCCTTGAGAGTAAAGCAGCATAGAAGCGAAGAACAAAACAAGAGCCAGCATCCATGGGTAGTCAGCCAGTAGAGCACCTGCTACGTCTTTGATCTCAGCAACGTGTGCGTTTACAAACGTTGAACCTAACCAAGCTACACCAAGTACACAAACACACGCTGTCATACCAGAGCGGAATGTTGGCGCTGAAGAAATCTTCGCAGCATCAATCTTAGTGAACATCACGATAGCCGCTGCTGCTGCTAGCATCACAGACATGATCGCTTCGTTACGACCAAGCGCTGGGTTTTCAATTAGGCCAACAGAGCTAGAGATAGCCGCTGCGTAGCAAACCACGAAACCAATCGCTGCTAGGAAGATGTACGTTGCTCTCTTCGCTGTTGGTAGAATTTCACGTTTCTCTTCTGTCGCCAGTTTGATTAGACCTTTCTCTAGACGTTCTTGGTAAACAGGATCGTCTTTCAGTTCGCTACCCATGTAGTTAGCAACAACCGCACCAACCATACAAGCGATGAAGGTTGTTGGGATACAAACCATCAATAGCGTTAGGTAATCAACACCAAAGGGTGCCAGCATTGCTGCGAAAGCGACAACGGCAGCCGAGATTGGCGAAGCTGTGATAGCAATTTGAGAGGCTACAACTGCGATAGACAGTGGACGAGAAGGACGAACACCTTGGCCTTTCGCTACTTCTGCGATTACAGGAAGCGTAGAGAATGCTGTGTGACCAGTACCGGCCATTAGTGTCATTACAAAGGTCACAATCGGCGCGTAAAAGGTGATGCGTTCAGGGTGTTTACGCAAAAAGTTTTCTGCAATTTGTACCAACCAGTCCATACCGCCCGCAACCTGCATAGCAGCAATTGCGGTGATAACCGACATGATGATCAAGATTACGTCGATCGGGATGAAAGACTGGCTTGTCGGAACGCCAAGAATCAGTGAAAGGGCAATAACACCAGCACCACCGGCAAAACCAATACCGATACCGCCAATTCTGGCCCCCAAAAAGATAAAGAGCAGGACGACAAATAGTTCTACTGCAATCATAAGTAACACCTCATTTTAGATTTTATTATGTGAACATTCGCCGCTGGAATGTTCACATAATAGTTCTATGGTTTAGATTCTATTTCGCAAAAGTGCAACCAATAGAAATCCACAAAATTAGCATGGTTAACCGTATTGGAGCCTAAAAAAGGGCTCCCTTTGGAGCCCTTTTTCGCTAACGTTATTCGTAGCGTTTTGCTTTATACTGAGGATGCATCAAATTTTCAACAGAGAAAATGTCATCAAGTTCTTCTTCGGTTAATAACCCGCGCTCTAGAACCACATCACGAACACTTTTACCTGTTTCTGCACAGATCTTACCAACAACATCACCCTCGTGGTGGCCAATGTATGGGTTTAGGTAAGTGACGATACCGATAGAGTTAAATACGTGAGATTCACACACTTCTTTGTTCACAGTAATGCCGTCTACACACTTGTCGCGTAGGTTCACACATGCGTTTGTTAGAATGTCTAGAGACTCAAACATGCTTTGTGCGATAACAGGTTCCATTACGTTCAGTTGAAGCTGACCGCCTTCTGCTGCGAAAGAAACCGTGTTGTCGTTACCTAGAACTTTAAAGCAAACTTGGTTTACTACTTCAGGCACTACTGGGTTTACTTTAGCTGGCATGATTGAAGAGCCTGCTTGCAGTTCAGGTAGGTTTAGTTCGTTAAAGCCAGTGCGTGGGCCTGAAGAAAGAAGACGTAAGTCGTTACAAATCTTAGACAGTTTAACCGCTAGGCGCTTAAGTGCACCGTGCGTCATTACGTATGCGCCACAGTCAGATGTTGCTTCGATAAGATCTTCAGCCGCTACACACTCTAAGCCCGTTACTTCTGCTAGGTGTTTCACTGCTAGGCCTTGGTAACCCGGTGCTGCGTTCAGACCAGTACCGATAGCCGTTGCGCCTAGGTTAACTTCAAGAAGAAGCTTTGAAGTGTATTCTAGGTTTTTGATTTCTTCGTTGATGGTTACAGCCCAAGCGTGGAACTCTTGGCCAACCGTCATTGGAACAGCATCTTGAAGTTGAGTACGGCCCATCTTCAGGATTGTGTTGAATTCTTGGCTCTTAAGCTCGAATGCACCTTTTAGGTATTCGATAGCGTCAATCAGTTTACGAACGCTGTTGTAAACTGATATACGGAAACCCGTAGGGTAAGCACAGTTAGTTGATTGGCTGCGGTTTACATGGTCATTCGGGTTGATGAACTCATATTGGCCTTTTTCTTTGCCCATAAGTTCAAGTGCCACGTTTGCCACAACTTCGTTAGCATTCATGTTTACAGAAGTACCAGCACCACCTTGGAATACATCCGATGGGAACTGATCCATGCACTTACCAGTGTCTAGAATGAGGTCACAAGCTTCGATGATGTATTTAGCTACTTCGCTTGGGATTACACCTAACTCTTTGTTTGCTAAAGCCGCTGCTTTCTTTGTCATCACCATACCGCGAACGAATTCAGGTACATCTGAGATCGTTACATTTGAGATGTTGAAGTTTTCAACTGCGCGTAGAGTGTGGATGCCGTAGTAAGCATCAGCCGGAACATGACGTTGACCTAGTAGATCTTCTTCGAGACGAGTAGCTTGAGGAGCTTCAACTTGAGCTTCTGATAGATTAGCCATAACAGGATCCTTAGAGAATTATTCTGATTATATAGTTAGTTATTAGCCTATTCTGTGTGCAAATACTCCGTTCGCTAGAATATTGGGCTGATAAATCCGTCCTGACTTATGTGGCACATGATACTGTACTTAGCGCATAAAAATATTAAGTTGATCACCTTTTTCGGTTTTGTTTCGTCAATATTTTGCAAAGTTATTCTCGGTCAATAAACACGCTTATTTACAGGATAAATTTGAGATTGATAGGGCTTTCAGCGTAAACTGGATGTAACAAAGGAGGGCGTGTGTTTCCTATCTTATTATTACTATTTATCTTCGTACCCATCATTGAGATTGGGCTATTTATTCAAGTTGGTGGCTTCTTAGGATTGTGGCCAACTATTGCGTTGGTTTTGATTACTGCACTTGTTGGTGCATCGCTTGTTCGTAGCCAAGGCATTCAAACACTTATGTCTGTGCAAGGTCGATTACAACAAGGCGAAATGCCAGCACAACAGATTCTTGAAGGCGTGATGCTTGCGGTTGCTGGTGTATTGCTGCTGACTCCTGGCTTTATGACGGACGCACTCGGTATGTTGGTATTGCTACCAGCACCAAGAGCGATGATTGCTAAGAAAATGATGGAAAAAATGGTGGTGACCAATATGTCTGGTGGTTTCCATGCGGGTGGACAGGCTGGTTTTGGTCAGAGCCCATTTGGACAAGACCCATTCAATCGCGACCCATCAGATCAATCAAAAGACGGCAACACCTTTGAGGGTGAATTTGAGAAGAAAGACGATGACAACGATCGTAACCGCTTAAACTAATCCGTTTTTTCTCTCTTCTTTATATAGAGGGAAAAACAGAAAAGGCTCTTACCTTTATCCTTCGCAAGAAAGTGATAATGGTAAGAGCCTTTTTTATTGCTAGCAGGGGTGAGCGTTCGGTTATACCGCGCCTTCAAAGCCCATTTGTCGCCACGCTTCGAATGCAATAATAGCAACCGCGTTAGATAGGTTGAGGCTACGCGCATCTGGCATCATTGGAATACGAATGCGTTGTTCCATTGGCATGCTTTCGATGAACTCTGCAGGCAGGCCACGTGTCTCAGGGCCAAACATCAACACATCACCTTGTTGGAATTTCGCATCCACGTGGTGACCTGTGGTCTTTGTCGTGCAAGCAAAGATGCGGAAGTCACCCTCGCGTTCATTCTCTAGATACTCAAGAAAGGCTTCTAGGTTCTTGTGACGCTTAACACGCGCTAGGTCGTGGTAATCCAAGCCAGCACGACGAACTTTCTTCTCTTCAAAATCAAAGCCAAGCGGCTCAATCAGGTGCAGGTTTGCGCCGCAGTTAGCACATAGGCGGATGATGTTACCCGTATTGGGCGCAATTTCAGGTTCGTATAGAGCGATATCAAACATGTTGGTTCACAAGAATAATCAAAGATAGCCAGAGTATACGGTGGCAAGCTGAGTGAGTACAGTTCACCACCATTGGCTTACGCTTTATTCGCGAGTGCTTGTGCGTAGTTTTCAGAAACCGCATTCCAATTCACCACGTTCCACCATGCATTGATGTAATCAGGGCGACGGTTTTGGTAGCTGATGTAGTAGGCGTGTTCCCAGACATCCAGTGCAAGAATCGGCTCACCGTTGCTGGCGATGGTATCCATCCACGGGTTGTCTTGGTTTGAGGTCGAGATGATTTTCAGTTGTCCTTCTTCTACTACCAACCAAGCAAAGCCTGAACCGAAGGTATTGATTGCCGCTTGAGCGAACTGATCTTGGAACGTCTCGAAATCTCCGAAAGTACTTTGGATCGCGTCGCCAAGTTTACCTGCTGGTTCACCCCCGCCATCTTGAGCCATGCAGTTCCAATATAAAATATGGTTGTAGTAACCGCCGCCATTGTTGCGAACGGCAGGGCTGTGCTGAGAGATGTTAGCGAAGATCTCGGTCAGAGATTGCTGCTCAAGTTCACTGCCAGAAATCGCCGCAACAAACTTATCGTAGTAGGTTCTATGGTGCTTGCTGTAGTGCACTTCCATCGTCTTAGCGTCAATGTAAGGTTCTAGGGCGTCGTAGGCGTAGGGTAGAGCAGGAAAAGAGTGTGACATGGTAAATCCTCCTTAATTAGAGGACTTACCATAATGATAATGGAAATCATTATCAACTGTGATCTTTGTAGGGGTATTACACTGGCAGGATAGGCAGGGTGATTTTGAGTTGTAATCCACCGAGCTGGCTACGGCTTGCAGTGATGGTTCCGCTGTGTTGACGAATCGCACTCTCTGTAATGGTTAGGCCAAGCCCTGTGCCGCCAGAGTTACGATCTCGCGCCGTTGAAACTCGGTAGAAAGGTCTAAAGATAGAATCCAGTTCGTCATCAGGCACACCATCGCCATTATCATTGACGCAAATCGTCAGCCGATCTTGGACAACATCGAATTGCACATCGACTTGGTCTTTACCGTAGTAGATAGCATTGCGCGTAATATTGTCCAAGGCACTCATCAGTAGCTTAGGGTTACCCGAAATAGAACGGTCTGGGATCTCTGAAAACGTCAGTAATTTACCCATCTGTTCAGCTTCAAATTCTGCATCTTTTAAAATCTCTTCCCATAAGCTCGAAATAGGCTGAACCTCACGAGTAATATGGCTGTCGACCTGCATGCGTGATAGCGTCAGTAGCTCACTGATCATTTGCTCTAATCGCTGAGCTTCCATATCAATACGTTCTAACTCTTGGCTCTCACCCTGTTTACGAATCGCAAGAGCATTGGCCATGCGAAGGCGGGTCAATGGCGATCGTAGCTCGTGTGAGATATCTGAAAGTAGGCGTTGTTGCCCCGAAATCATCTGATTAACCGCTTCGACCATCTGGTTAAAGCTCTCACCCGCTTGTCTGAATTCTGAGGTGCCTTTTTCGAGTGTGGGATCGACCTCAAACTGACCTTTCGCCACACGTTGTGCTGCGCGTTCAAGCCTACGAGCAGGTTGGCTCAATGCCCAAGCTAACCATAATAGCAGTGGGGTACTTGCTAGCATTACCGCAAGCAATAACTGTAAAGGTCTATCAAATAAGCGCAGCAAAAATGGAGGAGGTTGGTTCCATTTTACTCCGGCATACATCAGTAATTCTTCTCCAGCGAGTGTGATAGGGACTGGCCCTGCTACCATGTAATGTCCGTATAACTTTTGCTTGGGTAATTCAGGGTTATCTATCGAGGTAACAAAATTACGAATCGCTTTAAGTTTGTAATTTGAGTGTCTTTTCGATGTAAGGACCGCGCCTTCAAGGTCGGTTAGGTAAATACGAGCACGAGAATCCTTGCGGCTACGCGGTGCCTCAAGTTGGAACACTATTTTTCCCAGGTTAGATTCTTTGGCGTAGCGCTTTTCTGTGAATTTAGCGATACGTTCGAGTTTATCGAGATGATCGGCAGGTACATCGCGCGCCACTCGCGGGTCTAAATGGGGAAGTGACAGTACCGACAAAAGCACCAGTAACATGGTGAACCAAAAGATAGCAAAGATACGTCCATATAAGCTGGTGATTTTAGGTATACGCATTAATCTTCCTCTACCAATAAGTAGCCACGGCCTCGTAATGTCTTGATGCGAGATTTACCGTCACTGCGTTCTGGGATTTTTTTACGTAGGTTGGATATGTGCATGTCTATCGCACGGTCAAATGCTGCAAGCCTTTTGCCCAGCACATCCAAACTCAACGCTTCCTTGGTGATCACTTGCCCTGGGTTCTGGATTAGGTGACTCAGCAAAGCGAACTCGGTGGTGGTAAGATCGATAAGCTGGCCATTACAATAAGCTTCTTGCTTGCCGGGGAACACTTCAATGTCTTGATATTGAACCTTATCACTGGTTGCTTTAGGTGCGGTGTTGATCTGCGTTCTACGTAAGATGGCACGAATACGAGCGAGCAGCTCTCGGTCACTGAAAGGCTTTGGCAAGTAATCATCTGCGCCAAGCTCAAGGCCAATAACACGGTCGATCTCTTCACCTTTAGCTGTCAGCATCAGTACTGGCGTTTCCCAATTTTCTCTTAGTTTCTTTAGCGTTTCCATACCGTTAAGGCGCGGCATCATCACGTCCAAAAGAATCAAATCTATCTCATCATTGATAGCTTCCAACCCCGCATAGCCGTCATTGGCTTCGGAAACAGTGAATCCCTCAAAGCTCAGTATGTCTTTAAGTAAGCCGGTTAGCTCGGTGTCGTCATCAATAAGAAGAATGTTCGCCATTGGGAAGCCTTAATCAGTTGTTTATAGGTTAATAATACTGCTAATTATTCGTCAACTTTCACTCTTTACGATTCTTTACGCTTTCTAAACGTCGCTTTACGAGGGAAAGACTAATCTATATCTAAGCGCTGAAAACAAACGCAACACATGACTGATTATACCGAATTGAGGCAAAAATTATGAAAATGACTAAGAAACTTGTACTAGTAGCTGCGGCACTTCCACTTATGTTAGGTACAGCAAGCGCGTTCGCATATGGCGGTGGCGATAAAGGTGACCACAAAGGCATGCACGGCAAGTGTGGCGGCTTTGACAAAAAAGTGATGCGTCAACTGGATCTGACGGATGCTCAAAAAGCAGAGCTAAAAGAGATGCGTGAAGCGAACCGTGCAGAGATGAAAGCAAAACATTCAGGTAATAAAGCGGACAAGATGGCGCAGATGAAAGCGCACCACGAGAAAGTTCAAGATTTAGTTCTAGCCGATACCTTTGATGAAGCGGCGGCAAACGACCTAGCAAGCCAAATGGTAGAGAAGCAAACAGAGCGTCGTTTAACCATGCTGAAGAAGCAACATCAAATGATGAGCGTACTAACACCTGAACAGAAGACTCAACTGAAAGAAATCCAGCAAGATCGCATGGCTAAATGTGCGGACAAAATGGAAAAACGCATGAACAAAGATAAGTAATTCATGGTTTGAAAAAACTGGATTGATTGAAAGTGTTTAGAAAGAAGCGGCCTAGTGCCGCTTTTTTTGATCTTTAAAATGAATGTATTAGATCCTAGCTGTCATATTCAATCGGTGTTTTGCGGGTTATACTTTGTGCTATCAGTCACTTTATAGCCAATTTATGAAACAAGAATACGCACGTTTAGTTACGCTCGCCGCTTGGGCTGCCACCATCATTGCCTCCATATTATTGGTTGTGAAGGTTGCAGCGTGGTGGGTGACAGGCTCAGTCAGTTTATTAGCTTCTGTTGTTGACTCACTGTTGGATATCGCCGCTTCTGTCGTCAACCTTGTGGTGGTTCGTTACTCTCTGCAGCCCGCCGACAAAGAGCACACCTTTGGTCATGGCAAGGCCGAATCTCTTGCTGCATTAGCACAAGCGATGTTTATTTCTGGTTCAGCTTGTTTCCTTATTCTTAACGGTATTGAACGTTTCTTCCGACCGCATGAGCTGAACTCTCCTGAAATTGGTATTTATGTCAGCTTGTTCGCAATGGTCATGACCTTCGGTTTGGTTCGATTCCAAAAGCATGTTGTGAGCAAAACGGGTAGCCAAGCAATTGCGGCTGACTCACTGCATTATCAATCTGACCTCTATATGAATGCGGCGATTATGCTGGCGCTAGCACTGAGCTGGTTTGGTATCGGTCAAGCAGACTCGGTATTCGCGATTGGTATCGGCATCTACATTCTTTACAGTGCTTACCAAATGGCGATGGAAGCGGTGCAATCTCTACTTGATCACAAGTTACCCGATGAAGAGCTCAAGCAAATTAAAGAGGCATCGTTGAGTGTGGAAGGGGTACTGGGTGTACATCAACTAAGAACGCGCCGTTCTGGGCCTGTTCGTTTCATTCAATTGCATTTAGAACTCGAAGATAATATCCCACTGATTGAAGCACACCGCATTTCTGACGAAGTAGAGGACAAGCTTATTTCAGTGTTCCCTGATGCTGATGTATTAATTCATCAAGATCCATATTCGGTCGTATTTGGCCCAGAGAAGCAGCAGAAATTTCACTCATGGTAATGCGTCTAAAAATTAGGCAGCAAATGGCAAGTGAATGGCTTTTGAACTAAAGTGAGTAAAAATTGCTAACTCAAAGGTGATTCAAAAATCACCTTAGTAACAATTAATGTTGATTCTGATGTGAATCAACAAAGTTATTGAGTAAAACTGTAATACTCTTACAGAAGTAGAAATGTTACATAATTTTACGTGATTTAAGTGCTATTCCTGTTGAGGAAATGTAACATAACGTACAAATATAGATTTAAAATCTTGTTGATATACAATCAGCAAGAACAAGAATTGAATAATAGATTCCCAAAAATCGAGGGTGAGCATGATTAAGAAGATCGGTGTTTTGACCAGTGGTGGTGACGCTCCAGGCATGAACGCAGCAGTTCGCGGTGTAGTTCGTACTGCGCTATCAGTTGGCATTGAAGTTTACGGCATTTACGACGGCTACCAAGGCCTTGTGGAAGACCGTATCGAAAAGCTTGACCGTTCAAGCGTATCTGACGTGATCAACCGTGGTGGTACTTTCTTAGGTTCTGCACGTTTCCCTGAGTTCAAAGACGTTGCTGTTCGTGAGAAAGGCATCGAGAACCTTAAGAAGCACGGTATCGAAGCACTTGTTGTTATCGGTGGTGACGGTTCTTACATGGGTGCTAAGAAACTGACTGAGATGGGTTACCCATGTATCGGTCTTCCTGGCACAATCGACAATGATATCGCGGGTACTGATTACACTATCGGTTACCTAACTGCGCTTAACACTGTTATCGATTCAATCGACCGTCTACGTGATACGTCTTCTTCTCACCAACGTATTTCTATTGTTGAAATCATGGGCCGTCACTGTGGTGACCTTACGCTTATGTCAGCAATCGCGGGTGGTTGTGAGTACATCATTACACCTGAGACTGGCCTAGATAAAGATCAGCTAATCAGCAATATTCAAGATGGTATTGCGAAAGGCAAGAAGCACGCAATTATCGCTCTAACTGAGCTAATGATGGACGCGAACGAATTGGCTAAAGAGATTGAAACGGCAACAGGTCGTGAGACTCGCGCAACCGTTCTTGGTCACATTCAACGTGGTGGTCGTCCTACTGCATTTGACCGTGTTTTAGCTTCTCGTATGGGCAACTACGCCGTTCACCTTCTTCAAGAAGGTCAAGGTGGTCGTTGTGTTGGTATCGAGAAAGAAGCTCTTGTTCACCACGATATCATCGACTGTATCGAGAACATGCAGAACCCAGACCGTTCTGAGTTGTTCCGCGTTGCAGAAGAGTTATTCTAAGCCAAGCTTAGCGTTCGCTTAAAAAATATTAAAAACCGCTGATTGTTCAGCGGTTTTTTTGTGCCTGTCGTTTGAGTTTTCACAAACGGCAGGCACAAAAAAGGCCAACCTAAGTTGACCTTTCATCTAATCTAAACGGTGAAGTTTAAATTAAGCTTTTGCTTCAGCTGCTGCTTTAGCGATAGCTGCGAAGCTTTTCGCGTCAAGTGCTGCGCCGCCAACTAGAGCACCGTCGATGTCTGGTTGTGCGAAGTAAGCTGCTGCGTTTTCTGGCTTAACAGAACCGCCGTATTGGATAACAACTTTCTTAGCAACGTCTTCAGATTTCTCTGCGATGTGTGCACGGATTTGAGCGTGGATGCGCTGTGCATCTTCAGCTGTAGCTGCTTTACCAGTACCGATAGCCCAGATTGGTTCGTAAGCGATGATAGCGCCTTCAAGAGCTTCAACACCTTGAGTGTTGATAACAGCGTCAAGTTGACGAGCACATACAGCAACAGTTTCGCCTGCTTCGTTTTGTGCTTCAGATTCACCGATACAAAGAACTGGAGTTAGGCCGTTCTCTTTTAGGAATGCGAATTTCTTAGCAACGAATTCGTCAGACTCAGCGTGGTATTCACGACGCTCAGAGTGACCGATGATGATGTGAGATGCGCCGAACTCTTTAAGCATTGCTGGAGACATGTCGCCAGTGAATGCACCGCTGTTGTTTAGGTCAGAGTTTTGAGCACCTAGGATGATAGCGCTGCCCGCTTCAGTAAGCGTACGCTCAGCAAGATCAACGAAAAGTGCTGGTGGAGCAACTGCTACGTCTACGCCTGTTACGCCTTCAAGTTCAGCGTTAAGACCGTTTAGTAGATCAACAACCATTTCTTTGCTGCCGTTTAGTTTCCAGTTACCCATAACTACAGGATGACGCATAGGAATATCTCCAAAGTATTTAAATAAATCGAATGTAAAAAAGTAAACTTTATTACGAAATAATATAACAGAATAATATCAACAGATCATGACTGTGGTCATGACTTTCTTGGATCTTACTCAATGGTCAGAGTAGATTTTGAGCAAATATCAGTGATCCGGCAGACAGAATAATAGCTAACTTCTCGGATTTTTCATCGTTAGTTGCTATTAAGGGACAAACGATTGCGTTAACAATAGGAAGTAATAATGCCGAATCTAGTTCTAGAGTACTCAAATTCAGTGGATGAGCGAGTGAATATCCAAGGTTTACTGGAAGACCTTCATCAAGTTACATTAAACTGTGGTTTGTTTGATGTACCTTCTGTGAAGTCTCGTTCACTACGCTGTCATAACTGGTTGGTCGGTGATGAAGAGGACAATGTAGATTTTGTTCATATTAGCTTCGAGTTACTTTCTGGACGTACTGAAGAACAGAAAAGAGAATTGTCGCGTTTGTTAATGCAAACCTTACAAGAACAGGCAAGCCATATCCGTAGCCTAA
>NZ_JBFRLX010000089.1:0-7535 GCF_041470165.1 Vibrio sp. 10N.286.46.A8 | reverse complement strand
TGCTTGAATCAAAACCACTTCGACATTTTCTGGCTGTTGCTCAGTTTGGCAATTTCACTCAGGCCGCCAAAGCGCTGCATATCGCACAGCCTGCATTGAGTATCTCCATTAAAAAACTAGAGCAGACACTTGAGTTGATTCTATTTCGTCGCGGAGATAAATCCGTCACCTTAACGGAAGAGGGCAAAGTGTTATTTGAGCATGCGAAGCGAATCGCCCAACAGTTCAATGATGCTCAACTCGCAATGAATGAGCTAAAGGGACTAGAGAAGGGAGAAGTGCGATTAGGCGCTCCAAGTATGATGGGGAGCTACTTTTTCCCACAGGTGGTGATGGCCTTTAAAAGCCAATACCCAAACCTAAAACTGACGCTTATAGATGCTGGTACCGCTTCGATTCGTGAAATGCTGTTAAACGGCGAACTGGATATTGGGGTTATCAATCATGAAAATGTCCCAGATGAT
Organism: Vibrio sp. 10N.286.46.A8; assembly: GCF_041470165.1. NCBI lineage: Bacteria > Pseudomonadati > Pseudomonadota > Gammaproteobacteria > Vibrionales > Vibrionaceae > Vibrio > Vibrio sp. 10N.286.46.A8. The sequence goes on along the minus strand of NZ_JBFRLX010000089.1, from coordinate 7,071 downwards.
CTCGAAACCGATCACTTGTTGAGTTCTGAGATGCTAGCTGTTGTTGGTAAAGAACACCCATTAGCGTCACAACCATTCATTACCTTTGAAGAGTTTTTCGCTCAAGAACTGATTATGTTCAAGTCGGGTTATTTCCACCGTGATTTCATTGATGCGACCTGTAAAAAATACAATCTCGATATGACCATCGCCTTCGAAACTAACTTATTGCCAATGATTCTTTCTATAGTAAAACGAGAGTTTGCCATTACTGCGCTGCTGAGTTTGGTCACAGAATACGAAGAAGACGTCGTGGGGGTGCCATTTAAAGATCCTGTAAAACTCAATCTATCTTTGGCTTGGAGAAAGGAAGGGTACTTGTCGAAGGCAGACCGAACCTTTATTGATTTCGTTAAGCGCTACGTGTGATTTAGAATGGTATAGAACAACAAAGCCCGAGTATCCTAGATTGGACATTCGGGCTTTATTTTATAGAAGTATTACTGGCTTAGAGCACTTAGGTACTCTTTGAGTTATACATCTTATCGAAGTTCTTCTGATTCCAGCCGACCATCACCTGGTCGCCGATTTTAAGTACGGGGATAGAGCGAGCTCCCATCGCTTGCAACTCTTTACGACCACGCTGCATCTTTGCATTCGTTAGGCGGTAAACAATTTTCTTTGAATCCAAATAGCGCTGTGCATCTTTACAGTGCGGGCATTTGTCTGCGACGTACAATACAACACGTTTCATTTTTATAATCTCTTTTTGAGTCTAGCTCTTGGTGAATCTCGCTAAAGTGTAACGAATCCTAGGTGATTAGAAAAGTGTGATCAGTTACACTATGCGGCTCAATTTTCAAGACCACAACGTATTGTCGTGGTGTAACTTGTACGGTCTTTCAGCATGCATCCTTCTTTACGCTATATCCAAGGCTACCCGAAGCACATTCTCGACCCGGTAACTCAACTAGTTGAATCGGGAAAGTTGGTGCCGTGGTTCGAAGCTCGCTACCCAAAGAATCATGAAATAAAAAGCGAGAAAGCCCTGTTTGACTATGCGATTGAGATTAAAAATCGTTATATGAAAAAAACACCACCGATCAGTAAAGTGATTTATGACGGCAAGATACACCTAATCAATAATGCATTAGGTCTGCACTCTTACGTCGCGAAAAATCACGGTGGAAAGATCAAATCGAAGAATGAGATTCGTATCGCCAGTGTTTTTAAAAATGCTCCAGAACCTTTGCTGAGAATGTTGGTGGTACACGAACTGGCGCACATCAAAGAGAAAGAGCACGACAAAGCCTTTTACCAACTATGCTGTCACATGGAACCGGAATATCATCAACTTGAGTTAGATGCCCGTTTATTCATGATGTATTTAGATTTAAAGAAGTAGCCCAATGAGCCAATCACAAAATAGAACGACGCTAAGCCTGTCGAAAAACAGTACCTCCGCAGCAAAAACAAAAGATAACCAAGCTAACGAAGGTAACCGTACTCAAGGTAATAGTACGCAAGGTAACCGCAAGCAAGGTGATGTTAAGCCAAGTGCAGGTAAACCAAGCAGCGACAAGCGTATTTCTTCAAAGAACACATCGGATAAAAACCGAAAGAGTACAGTTTCAAAAGGCGCTAGTAACAACAAAGCAAAGCGACCTTTTGCAAAAGATAGCAAAGGTAAGCCGGGCGCTAATAAAGGGCCATCGAATAAGGCGTCTTTCAATAAAACTGTATTTAACAAGAATGCAGCACAGAAAAGACGTTCGGCAGAGAAGCCTCAAGGTGGATTACACCCAAGAAACCAACACACAGGTCGCTACGACTTTGAGTTATTGGTTGCAGCGTTACCTGAGCTAAAAGAACATCTGATCAAGAACCCGGCGGGCGAAGAGACCGTTAATTTCTCTGATCCATTGGCTGTTAAGCTACTTAACAAGGCTTTACTGGCGCATCACTATGGCGTTAAGCATTGGGATATTCCTGCTGGTTACTTGTGCCCACCAATTCCTGGCCGTGCAGATTATATCCACAGAGTGGCAGACATCCTAAACAGCGATGGACAAGGTGAGCATTATAATCACGCCTCTGTGAAAGCATTAGATATCGGTGTTGGTGCAAACTGTATTTACCCAATCATTGGCGTGACAGAGTATAAGTGGCGCTGTACGGGTACGGATGTCGATTCAGTCTCCATCAAAACAGCGAACTTCATTGCTGAAAGTAACCCTAATCTAAAAGGTAAGATCCGAGCTCGCCTGCAAGCGGACTCTGAATCTATCTTTAAGGGCGTGATTAAGGATAATGAACGTTACGATGTCACAATTTGTAACCCTCCATTCCATAGTTCTCTAGAAGAGGCGGAAAAGGGATCACAACGTAAACTGGATAACTTAGCGGCAAACCGAGCTAAGAAAGCGGGCAAGTCATTCAAGCCCGAGATGAATAAGAAGCCAGCCAAGCAAGACAAATCGATTAAGCAAGAGAAACCAACCTTAAACTTTGGTGGCCAAAAATCTGAACTTTGGTGTCCGGGTGGCGAAGCTGCTTTCATTATGAAAATGGCGAGAGAGAGCCAACTTTTTGCTACTCAAGTATTGTGGTTCACGACATTGATTTCTAAGAAAGATAACGTCGATATGGTTCGTTCAGAGCTGGGTAAGCTAAGAGCTAAACAAGTAAAAGTGGTTGAGATGTCGCAAGGCCAGAAGGTGAGTCGCTTTATCGCATGGACCTTTATGGACGACGAGCAAAGACAAGAGTGGATCGCGCTAAAATAGCGGCAGCACTGTGTTAAGACATTAAGTTGAAATTACGTACGGGCTTGTTGTTAACGCAACAAGCCCGTTTTTTGTGTTTTTCATATGCGCTAAGCAGAAAGTAACTCATCTAACTTACTCTGATATTTCTTCTCTAGAGCACTGTTACCTGCTTTGTTTTCGAGATCGACCAAGATTTTAAGCGATGGAATTTGGTAACCATAACGCTGGTGGAATTTGAATAAACGAAGCCTAGCGTCGTTGTAATCGGCGTCACTCACTTCAATTTTTGATAGCTGTAGTATCGATTTTACGCGATTTGGATCGTGGTCAATCGCTCGTGTGAAGTAGTATTTTGCTTGGTCGGTATTACCAGCCTTAAACGCGCAGAATGCCGCATTCTCATAACTTGCAGAGACAAGGTAGTAGTAGGGTTGGTCAATTGCGCGATTGAAATATTTATCAGCTTGCTCGTATTCGCCTTGTTTACACAAGAACGTACCGTAGTTATTCAATACATTGCCGTTTCTTGAATCTAGACTGAGTGCTTTGCGATAAGTGGTTCTTGCTTCATCTACTTCGCCAACTTGCTCGTAATAATGTGCCATCGAAAGTTGGGCGCGGTAATAGCTAGGAGCGTGTTTGATAGCGAGCTCTAGATTTTCACGTGCCTTGACCATATTACCTTGTCCCATGTAGCCCAAACCCAATTCAATACGTGATTGAGACATCGCAATTGGATCGCTTGCCATTTTGGGTGGACCTTCGGTTACAGAAACACAACCTACCAAAGAAAGAGAGGCGAGTAGCGTGAGTTGAGATAACAGAGTGGATCTTGGTAATAGCGACTTGTTAGGCATGTGCAGCTCCTTTTGAACACAAACCTATGATATGAAATCGAACACATTTAAGTGTTATGTCGATTATGGAATGCGACTCAAACACCATAAAAAAAGCCGTGTCCCATTTGGTGTTTTATCAACAACCTATGGAACACGCTTTATGTGTTTGTGAATCGGAAGAAAGAACTTAGTCGTCCTTGGTGAAGTTGTCTTCGCTGAAGTGATCCAGATCGTAAGGTGTTTGTTGGTAAACGCAGTAGTTAAGCCAGTTTGAAAACAATAAGTGTCCATGACTACGCCAACTTGCTACAGGCTTGTTGTCTGGATTGTTGTTCGGGTAGTAGTTGATTGGTATCACAGGCTCCATGCCTTCACCCAAATCACGAATGTATTCGTTGTGAAGTGTATGAGCATCGTATTCAGGGTGACCGGTTACAAACACGTTTCGCTTATCTTTGGTTGCCGCAAGGTATACGCCCGCTACATCAGAAGTCGCAAGAACATCAAGGTCGGTATGCTCGGCTAAGTATTCCTGAGAGAAATCAGCATAGCGAGAGTGCGGTGCCAAGAAGGTATCGTCGAAGCCACGTAAAATTGGGTGGTACGGGTTATGTATCTCGTGGTTGTAAACCCCAGAAAGCTTATCTTTACGAGTTCGCTTTGGTAAATCATACAAGAGCTTTAAGCCAGCTTGAGCAGCCCAACACACATACAAGGTTGAGGTCACATGCTTGTTTGCCCATTCCATGATGGTTTTTAGATGATCCCAGTAGATAACGTCTTCAAATTGAACCAAGCCAAGCGGTGCACCAGTAATGATCAATCCATCAAAGTTTCTCCCTTTGACCATTTCAAATTGGCGGTAGAAGTTATCAAGGTGTTCAGTCGGTGTGTTTTTGCTTGGTCGGTCATCAATGCGCAGCAGCTCTACATCCACTTGCAATGGACTGTTCGATAGTAGGCGTAAGAATTGAGTTTCAGTTTCAATCTTCTTCGGCATTAGGTTGAGGATCAAGACTCGAAGTGGACGAATTTCCTGTGTCGATGCTCTTGATAACGGCATAATAAAGATGTTTTCTTCACGAAGAACATCAGATGCTGGCAATTGGTCTGGAATGCGAATAGGCAAAGCTTTCTCCCTAAGCTAGATATGTAGACGTCTATACATCTAAATCTATAGTAGTTTGATACGCTTGTCGATATACAAAATGGATAGTTGTAAATTATTTGTGTTTGCTTTCAGAAGTCATTCACCGACGTCGAGGGGAGTCTCATTGTATTCAGTGATTATCTGAGTCGAGTATAAGGACTCGGTTTTCGGATGTTGAGCAACGGCAGTTATCAGAGAAACTCGTCACTATTTAAGATAAACTCATGTTTTAAAATTAGCCTGTAAAGTGACAGATGAAGTTAATACTCATTCGAGGGTTGCCCGGTTCCGGCAAGTCAACAAAAGCAAAAACCTACGATGCATTGCATGTCGAAGCGGATATGTATTACGTGAATGAGCAAGGCGACTATAATTTTGACCCAAGGCAGTTGCAGCAAGCGCATGAGTGGTGTCAGAACACTGCAGAAGACGGCTTGAAGCAAGGGTTAGACGTTGTGGTGTCGAATACTTTTATTAAGCAGTGGGAAATGAAAGCCTACCGCCAACTCGCACTCAAATATAAAGCGGATTTGGTTATAGAAGTGTGCCGAGAGCAATATGGCAGCATTCACGACATTGAACCGTCGGTGATTAAGCGCATGGCAAAAGATTGGCAAGAATAGCCTCGTTCTTCCTCTACTTACGTGGCTGAATGGTAGCTAGAATTAAATTAATAGAACAACTCCAAGGTAACGATTGAAATGGCAAAGCGCTCTGTTGTGGTCGACATGACATCTTACGGCATCTATACAACGTGGGATTCCAAATCTAAAGATCTTCCAAAAATCCAAGAGTTCACCACTACCGTTGATGCTGAAATCGATGTAGAATTTGGCTATATCTTGAATATCAAAAAAGCCAAAGGTGAAAAAATCCGTTACTGCATCTATCACCCGAACATCACAACCGACACGGGTGAAGTACTCGAGCCGTTCGATGGTGAAGAGCACGTCGGCAACAATGACTGGGATTTTTACTTAGGCGATACTATCTGGGCTCCTATATCCAACAAACTAGGTAAATGGCGTATGACGGTCGAGCTAAAAGGCAACATCATTGCTGATAAGACATTCGACCTTGTAGCGAAAGATGAAGGGCAGTTTTGGAAGCGTAGGGGTTTTTAGATTAGAACTTCTGTCTAAATTAATACAACAAAAAAGCCGAGTCACACGTTACATGTGAACTCGGCTTTTTGACGTTAACTAGATGGCATTTTCTATTTCGTCAACGACTAAGATAGGCTTGTTAACAAATAAGGCCGGCTAGTTAACCAGTAAGACTATTGAGTCACGTAAGCCACAACAAACTCAGTGATTGCGACCATGTCTTTCACTGCAATGTACTCTTCAGTGGTGTGAACTTTCGCCATACCAGTAGAAAGGTTAACTGTTGTTAGGCCTTTCGCGTTGAAGTTGTTTGCATCGCTACCGCCGCCAGTGCGTTTAGTGTTCGCTGTTACGCCAAGCTTCTCGAATGCGGATTTGATAGAAAGAATGTGTGGGTGATCGTCTGCGATAACGAATGCATCGTAAGCACGAGTCGACTCTATTTCTACTTCAGCACCGAACTGTTTTGCACTCTCTTGGAATGTAGAGATCATGTGCTCAACTTGAGCTGTTAGCTTTTCTCCGTTTAGAGAGCGAGCTTCAGCCACGACTTTAAGATCTGGCATTACGATGTTAGTCGCTTGACCACCTTCAACAATACCGACGTTTGCCGTAGTTTCTTCATCGATACGAAGCAGGTTCATCTTAGTGATAGCGTCTGCTGCCACTTGAATCGCACTGATGCCTTCTTCTGGTGCTAAACCCGCGTGAGCAGGGCGACCTTTGATCTTCGCAACGATTTTCTGTTGGCCAGGTGCGGCATTTACGATAGTGCCGATCGGGCCGCCTGTATCTAGTACGATAGCGTGCTCAGACTGAATGTAAGACATATCGAAGTTTAAAGAACCGAACAGACCGCCTTCTTCGAATACTGTAAATGCAATCTCGATAGTTTTGTGCTCTTGGCCTTCAGCTTTGATGCAACGAACTGCTTCCATGATAGCTGCGATACCAGACTTGTCGTCGCCACCGAGAATTGTGTTGCCTTTTGAACGGATGATACCGTCTTCGATGATTGGCTCAATGCCGATACCTGGCGTTACAGTGTCCATGTGGCAGCTGAACACTGTGCTACCTGGAAGAGTGCCATCTAGACGAGCGTAGATGTTGAAACCGTTAGACACTTCTTCAGGAACCGACAGTTTGTGAACTTCAAAACCCAGTTCACCGAGTTGCTCAGCCAAAGCTTCAGCAATCGCTTTTTCGTTACGAGATTCACTATCAATTTT
>NZ_JBFRLX010000088.1:0-23142 GCF_041470165.1 Vibrio sp. 10N.286.46.A8 | reverse complement strand
ATACTTAATTCTTCACATTTGTTAATACTTTTTAATAACTTTGTTTAACTGAAAACAAGTTTGGATGACCTCAAAAAAGTATTGATTAGCAAGGGTTATAACGGGGGATTTGATTGAACCCTACTTTGTGTATGGTCTAAAATTTGTTGTTAGATACTCAAGAACTTTAGCCCCATAGAATGGGTTACTCGAAATTACTAAATACAAAATAGGCAAAATGTATGAGTGATGTTAATAAAATTGAAACTGGCGAAAAACGCTCGTTGGAGTGGAAGTCTTTCCTCTTCATTGCGGTGGTTCTCTTTCCAATATTAAGTGTGGCTTTTGTAGGCGGTTACGGCTTCCTAGTTTGGGCACTGCAAGTGTTTGTATTCGGACCTCCTGGTGCTCACGGCGGCATGTAATGCCCTCTAGTAACAACATTTTTTAAAATCAATATTTAAGAGAGCTAAACATGAAATCATTTTTAGTTAAATTATGGCGCACAATGACTCGCCCTGCAGTACACATCAGTCTTGGTGTACTAACTATGGGTGGCTTTATCGCCGGTGTTATTTTCTGGGGCGGTTTTAACACAGCTCTAGAGCACACAAATACAGAAGAGTTCTGTGTAAGTTGTCACACCATGCGTGACAACGTGTACGTAGAACTACAAGAAACGGTTCACTGGAAAAACACTTCTGGTGTACGTGCTACTTGTCCTGACTGTCACGTTCCACATGAATGGACAGCAAAAATCGCTCGTAAGATGCAAGCATCTAAAGAAGTATTCGCTCAAGTATTTGGTGACCTAGATACACCTGAGAAATTCGAAGCTCGTCGTATCGAACTGGCTAAACACGAATGGGATCGTTTCTCTTCGAACAAATCTCTAGAGTGTAAAAACTGTCACAACTACGATTCAATGGACTTCGAGAACATGCGCCCAACAGCGCGTATCCAGATGAAGAATGCAGCAGAACGTGATCAAAGCTGTGTTGACTGTCACAAAGGTATTGCTCACAACCTTCCAATGGATATGGCATCAGCAAGCGGTATTGTTGGCGAGCTAGAAAATGTAGCAAGCAGCACATCTTACGCAAATGGTTCTGACGTGATCTCTATTCGTCACCTACCAATGTACACGGATGAAACAGCAACAGTTGAAGCGGGTCTACTCAGCCCTGCAAGTAAAGTTGCGGTTATCGACGAAAAAGGCGACATGATCAAGATTCAAATCGATGGTTGGCGTAAAGCGAAAGGCTTCGGACGTGTAATCCAAGAAGACTTCGGTATGAACATCTCAACTGCAATCTTGACCAAAGAAGTATCTCAAAGTGACGTTATCACTGTTGGTGAGAAGAAAGAAGATGAGCTTACTGGCCTTCCATGGGAAGAAGTTAACCTAGCACTTTGGATGAAGAAAGAGTCTATGGTTGATAACTTCGAGCCAATTTGGAACGCAGCGGGTCAAGCGTACCAATCTAACTGTTCAACGTGTCACTCACAGCCAGATGAAGCTCACTTCAGCGCTAACGGTTGGGTAGGAATGTTAGATGGTATGATTGCATTCGTTAACTTCGATACAGATACAGAAGCACTTGTTCTTAAGTATCTACAGAAGCACTCATCAGATTTTTCTGAAGGCCATCACTAATAAGACGTCAATTGGAGTAACACAATGGCAATTACAAGAAGAAGTTTTCTGAAAGGTGTCGCTACTACAAGTGCGGCATCGGTTATCGGTCCAAGCTTATTGGCGTCGGCATCAGCGTCTGCAGCAGAAACAGACGGCGCGTGGAAAGTCTCTGGTTCTCACTGGGGTGCATTCCGAGCTCGCGTTTATGCGGGTAAAGTACAAGAGATTAAACCTCTAGAAATCGATCAACACCCAACTGAGATGTTGAAAGGTATTAAAGGTATTATCTACAGCCCATCACGTGTGCGTTACCCAATGGTTCGCCTAGATTGGTTGAAGAAGCATAAATACAGCGCAGACACGCGTGGTAACAACCGTTTTATTCGTGTGACTTGGGATGAGGCACTAGACCTTGTTTACCGCGAACTAGAGCGCGTACAGAAAGATTACGGTCCATGGGCGCTTCACACAGGTCAAACTGGTTGGAGACAAACGGGTCAGTTCCACAGCTGTACTAACCATATGCAACGTGCAATGGCACTTCACGGTTACTCTGTGAAGAAAATCGGTGACTACTCAACAGGTGCTGGTCAAACGATCATGCCTTACGTGCTAGGTTCTACTGAAGTTTATGCACAAGGTACATCTTGGGAACTTATCCTAGAAAACAGTGACAACATTGTTCTTTGGGGTAACGATCCAGTTAAAAACCTGCAAGTAGGTTGGACATGTGAGACTCACGAGTCATTCGCATACTTAGAACAGCTGAAAGAAAAAGTTGCTAAGAAAGAGATCAACGTTGTTTCTGTTGACCCTGTTAAAAACAAAACAGGCCGTTACCTAGAAAACGAGCAAATGTACATCAACCCACAAACTGATGTGGCGTTCATGCTTGGTGTTGCTCACGTTCTTTACAACGAAGATCTATACGACAAGAAGTTCATCGAAACTTACTGTCTAGGTTTTGAAGACTTTATCAAGTACGTTCAAGGTGAAACGAAAGATAAAGTTGAGAAGACACCTGAGTGGGCTTCGGCTATCTGTGGTGCAAGCGCGGACTCTATCCGTGAATTCGCTAAGATGCTGGTTAACGGTCGTACGCAGATTCTTGTCGGTTGGAGTATCCAACGTCAACAACACGGTGAGCAGCCTTACTGGATGTGTGCCGTTATCGCAGCAATGGTTGGCCAAATCGGTCTACCTGGCGGTGGTATCTCTTACGGTCACCATTACTCTGGTATCGGTGTTTCTTCAACTGGCTTCGCAGCTCCGGGTTCATTCCCGTTGAACATCGACCAAGGTCAATCGCCTAAGCACACTAACACTGATTACAACGGTTACAGCCGTGTAATCCCTGTTGCTCGTTGGGTAGATAGCTTGCTAGAGCCAGGTAAGAAGATCAAAGCGAACGGTTCAACGGTTACACTACCGGATATCAAGATGATGGTATTCAGTGGTAATAACCCGTGGCACCACCACCAAGATCGCAACAAGATGCGTAAAGCATTCAAGAGCCTACAAACTGTAGTGGCTGTTGATTTCGCTTGGACTGCAACTTGTCGTCACTCTGATATCGTGCTTCCTGCATGTACTCAGTGGGAACGTAACGATATTGATGGTTACGGCGCGTACTCTGGTCGTGGTTTGATCGCGATGCACAAACTAGTCGATCCTCTGTTCCAGTCTAAAACTGACTTCGAGATTATGTCTAGCCTAACTAAGCGTTGGGGTCGTTACGACGATTATACGCGTGGTATGGACGAAATGCAGTGGGTTAAATCTCTGTATGACGAATGTCGTGCATCAAACGAAGGCAGCTTCGAAATGCCTGAGTTTGCTGAGTTCTGGGAGAAAGGTTTCCTAGACTTCGGTAAAGGTAAGCCATGGACTCGTCACGCTTCATTCCGTGAAGATCCAGAGATCAACGCACTAGGTACGCCTTCTGGTTTCATCGAAATCACAAGCCGTACTGTTGGCAACATGGGTTACGAGCACTGTCAAGAACACCCAATGTGGTTTGAGAAATCTGAACGTTCACACGGTGGTCCAGGCTCTGACAAACATCCGTACTGGCTACAATCTTGTCACCCAGACAAGCGTCTTCACTCTCAGATGTGTGAATCTGAAGAGTGGCGTGCGACTTACGCGGTACAAGGCCGTGAGCCAATCTACATCAACCCAATCGATGCTAAGAAGAAAGGCATCAAAGATGGCGACGTAGTACGTGTGTTCAATGACCGTGGTCAACTACTAGCAGGTGCTGTTCTAATGGATAGCTACGCACCTGGTGTTGTTCGTATCGAAGAAGGCGCTTGGTACGGCCCGATCAACGAGAAAGTGGGGGCGCTAGATACATACGGCGATCCAAACACACTAACTCAAGACATCGGTACGTCTGAACTTGCTCAAGCAACGTCAGCAAACACATGTTTGGTTAACTTCGAGAAGTTCCAAGGCAAACTGCCTCCAGTAACTTCATTCGGTGGTCCAATCGAAGTTTCTTAAGTCTTGTACTTAAGAACCAAGATTAAAGCTTGAATTAAAGCCCCTGTAAGCACTCTTACAGGGGCTTTTTGTTTTTCTAACCTGTGTGTGGGATTTGTAATTAAGTATTGTCATAGCGCCAACAGGGGGCGTTTTTGAGACGGGCTATAACGACGTGCCGTTTGAGATAGGCTGTAGAACAATGAACAATGAACTATGAACTATGAACAATGAAGCAGGAAGGGAGTGTAAAAAGAATCTGTTGTAAGGACTTAGGCAGACGGAAACAAAAAGGCCGATACAAAGTATCGACCTAATAGAGACCTATGGAATTGAATCAGCTTGAGTTAAATTTCGAACATAAACCAATAACCGTATGCACAGATTAATGCGGGTATGCCTGAATATAATGTGGCTACAAGAGCCGCTTTCGGTGCCATTGCGATAGCAGGGAATAAAGCATCACCATCATTTGAAATTGCGTTACCGACCTGAGCTGAAAGTGGCAGTGCACCTGAAAGGTAAAGGCTAGTGACCAACAATTGCGGACCACACCCCGGCAGTAAACCCATCAACACACCCGCCAGGGGGAGCATCATACCCCAGCTTGAGAATAGCGTCGCAAAATCGACATTTGCAAGCACAGAGCCAAACTCGAAGAAAAGAAAAGCGACCACCACCCATGCAGTGACAAAGTTTGTATCTTGAGCTGTTTTTTGTAGTGGGTGAGAACCTATACATTTTTCATCTTCACTTACGGCCGATTTGTAATCCTCAATTTCACGAGTAAGCCCCCACAAAAACATCGAGCTGATCAGTAAAATCGTTCCCGTCCATTCCATAGACATGTCAGGCAGTGTGAGCAACTGGTTTACATCGATTTGAAAAGAGCCAAGCAGGGCAACAGCGGCTCCCGGAATAATAAGCACAGACCATAGGTAACCCTGAAGGTTTATCGCTTTTTTAGAGACAGGGCTTTGATCTTGAGGTTGTGAGGCACAGCTGTTTTCCGCTTCATTTCTCTCTGCCTGTTTCGGGCGTAAAAAGTCGTCTGCGTGAAACAAGTTTATGATTCGTCCTGAGGCGGTGCCCACGATTACACCCATCGCCATCATGGCTAAACCTGTTTTGGGTTCGCTAGCAATTAACAGGAAGGCCGCGTCACCCATGGTTGAGACGAGTACAGCCACAACCGCACCAAATCCGAGTTTGCCTGAAATAAATTGTGTGGTGACCACAATTGCTCCCCCACAGCCTGGCAATGCCCCCATTAGCGCGGCGAATACAACTTGGTTTGAACGAGATTGATGGACGAGCTTATTGAAGACGTTATCTTTGTTGATGTATAGACTTAAACAGTGGTAAATCGCTAGGGTTAGCGCAACGTAACATGACACTGCCCAGAAGGCGTCAGACAAGGTAGTGACCGTTAATTCTCGCGTAGCAGGAGCTGCAACTAATGCCGCAAGTGAAATAGGTAAAAGCAGGCGCTTAAAAGACAGTGAAAACTGAGTTGTTTTCGCAGCGCTGCTGCTTGGCAAAAAAGAGATTAGTCGATCCATAAGTGTCACTCAAAATTTGTATATTAAGATAATCATATACGAATGATAATAATTATCAATTGCATTCGTTGTTTTTTTATCTTTTGTTACCATTGGCCAAACCCACGAAACATGACCAATCTAAAAAAATGAGGTAAAGTATGCCTAATAAAGAGAGACTCTAAAGGTAGAGTCATAATTGTTAGTGTAATAGGAAGAAACATGATTTTAGTTGTTGGTCACAAAAACCCTGATAGTGACAGTATTTGTAGTGCGTTAGTTGCAACTGAGCTTCTTAAAGCTCGTGGCGAGGAAGCGACACCAATTCGCCAAGGCGAGATCAACCGCGAAACTCAACACATTCTAGAAGTCGCTGGTGCTGAAAAGCCAGAACTTCGTACTTCTGTTGCTGGTGAGAAAATCTGGCTAGTAGACTACTCAGATCTTGCACAAGCACCAGACGATGTAGCTGATGCTGAGATCGTAGGTATTGTCGATCACCACCGTCTAGGTGACGTGATGACAGTTAACCCTATGGAAGCTTGGATCTGGCCTGTTGGCTGTACAAATACAGTACTTTTCAACATGTTTAAGATTGAAGGTCACGCTATCTCTCAACAAATCGCTAAACTGATGATGTCTGCAATTCTTTCAGACACAGTTGGTTTTGCTTCTCCAACATGTACTCAAAAAGACAAAGACGCGGTTGCTGAGCTTGCTGAAATCGCTGGCGTAACAGACGTTGATGCATTTATCAAAGCGCTTCTAATTGCTAAGACAAACATCGAAGGCCTATCTGCTGCACAGTTAGTAGAAAAAGACCTTAAAGGCTACCCATTCAACGGTCGTGATGTTGTCGTTGGTCAAGTTGAGCTTGCGACTCTTGAGCAAGTAGACGGCATGATCGAAGCTCTAGAAGCTGATCTTGAAGCGCGTTGTGAGAAAGATGGTCTAGCGTTCGCGGCAGTAATGCTGACAGATATCACTACAGCTCAAACTCGTCTTCTATACAAAGGTGAGTGGGCTGATAAGCTGGTTAAATTCGAGAAAGACGGTGTATTGATGATGGAAAATACATTGAGCCGTAAGAAGCAAGGTTGGCCTTGGCTTCAAGGCGAGCTTGTTTAACCAAGTCGCTTAATTATAAACGCCTGCTAATTTAGCAGGCGTTTTTCTTTGAAGTAGGCTTTCTTCTTCATCGATAGTGTTTGAAGTTAAAAACACTCGGCATAAAATAGCTTTAAGAACATAGTTACTGACTAAAGTAGGAAATTGAGATGACTACACAGCTAGACGATAAAAAAATCGCTGAAATCAATAAGTATACGGGTGAGCAACGCCTGAAGTACTGTGTGAAAGAAATCGTAGCGAACCGTGAAGTATGGATCTTAACCGATGAACACGGTTGTGTAATGCTGAACACAGAAGATGAAGACTGTGTTCCTGTATGGCCAAATCAAGAGTTTGCGGAGTCTTGGGCGACGGGTGATTGGTCTGAGTGTAAAGCTGAGTCTATTTCACTAAACAAATGGCATAGCCGTTGGACTAACGGTCTAGAAGACGACGAGCTTGCCGTTGTTGTGTTCCCGAACGAACAGGAAGAAGGTGTTATCTTGTTCCCGGATGAGTTCGACTTCGAGCTGAAGAAGCAGGCTGCTAAGCGCTAATTCTCTCGTCAAATTGTAAGCCAGCGTTGCCTTTGAGGCGGCGCTATATTCCTACTGCTCCTGTCTAAGCTATTTTCAACGCATTTTCGTCAGTACCCAATCAATTGATACAAGGGTGCTTGTTGAGCGGCTTCTGAAGCTTGCTGAAGTACACCTGTTTTGCTGTATCTTTTCAGTATTTTTCGCACAACTGGTTTTGCCTGTTCTTTTGTCATTCCCACTTTCAATTGAGGTTCATACAGTAGCTTTAGCAGCACTACATCTAAGGGGGATAACAAGTCTTCTGGCGTGTGATCATTGAAAATAGAAGGGTAGGCTTTATCTGAGTCATTGGGTAACCCAAGTACCTGTGTGATCTCTTCAACAATACATGCGACCAGCTTTCCTCTTGCTCTCGCTTGATCTACTGGGATCACAATTCCTGCATATACAATCTCCCCTTTGGAATTAGTTCGATAACCTGCAGTACAGATAGCGCTGTTTAGATGCTGTGTCGATTTCAGTTTGAGTACAGTTTTGGCTTCAGCTATCCACTGACTCTGCCTTGTGTATATCCATTTAACGTTTGCATCCGATTCTCGTGTGACGATTTTAATCGGATGTTGGGTGACTTGCGATAGGTGCTGGACGTGCAATTCGGTGAGTTCTTGATGAAGCTCTTCGTCGCCGACTCGGTGATCGATCCATATCTTAATAGGTTGTTTCCATTTAGCGAGGAGCTTGTCGCCTTGTGAATATTCGTGTTGAAGTGCGACGTGATAAAAGGCAGTTTCGACGAAGGTTCTATCTAGCCATGTGAGTGGTGTGCTTGCTGCATTAAAGGACAGCAGCGCCAACAAGAGGGAAAGCATTGAAGCTCTTGGTAACATATCTTTCCCCTTTGCGGAATATAGCGCGATCACCGATTAATGGCTTGGTGCTTTATAGAAGTGGCTCTCAACTAACCTTTGTGTGATTTGGTGAGTTGGGTTAGTCAGTACTTCATGTGTTTCGCCACTTTCAACCACATTGCCTTCGTGCATGACGATGATCTTATCTGTGATGTGTTTAACAATGCCGATGTGTTGAGAAACATAAACGAACGATACGCCCATCTCTTCTTGAAGTTCTAGGAACAGATTGATGATTTGCGAACGCATCGCCATATCCAAACCATTCAACGCTTCATCAGCAACAATGATGGAAGGCTGAAGTATCAAAGCGCGAGCCAAACAAACCCTCTGCTTCTGGCCTGCAGCAAGCATCTGAGGATAGAAGTAAGCATGTTCTGGTAGAAGCCCAACACGTAATAATGTGTCCTTTACGCGGCGCATGCGGGCTTCTGGTGGCATGTTGGTATTTCGCTTCAATGGTCCTTCAAGGATTCGACCAATCTGGATGCGTGGGTTTAGCGAGGTGTTCGGATCTTGGAAGATCATTCGAATCAGTTTGCAGCGAGTTGAGTAGTCTTTGTGCTCTAGCTTTTCACCGTTCACTCGGATCTCACCTGCTGTTGGTTCCACCATACCCGCTAGCATTCTTGCTAATGTCGATTTCCCCGACCCATTCTGACCGATAAAACCAATAGTCTGTCCCGCTTCAAGGGAAAAGCTGACTGGCTTCACTGCCTGATGAATCTTTTTACGGAAAAGACCAGAGCGAGTCGTAAAGTCTTTAGATAAATCACTGACCTCTAATAATGCACTCATGATTTCTTTTTCTTCTCCATATTCAGAGGGAAATGACAGTTAAATTTGTGGGTCTTTATACGCTTAGTATGCGGGATCTCGACACACTGTCTTTGCGCGTATGGACAACGTGGTCCAAGTCGACAACCAATCGGGAGGTGCTGCAGCGGCGGAATTGACCCTGGTAAAGATTGCAGTTTTTCTTTATGGGGAATCCAGTCGTTAAAATCGGGCATCGCTTTTAGCAGTGCAACGGTGTAAGGATGCTTTGGTACATCCAACAGTTTTGTCGTATCTGCAGACTCAACGGACTGACCGCAGTACATCACGGTTATTCGTGTCGCCCATTGAGTGATAGTCGTTAAATCGTGCCCAATGAGGAGAATTGTCGTGTTATGAAGTTGATTCATTCGGCTCAATAAGCGCAATATTTGAGACTGAGTAATCGGGTCTAAATCGTTGGTTGGCTCATCGGCAATTAGCACTTTTGGCTTGGCAGCGATCGCCATGGCGATCATGACTTTTTGACACTCACCATCGGTCAACTCATAAGAATAACTGTCCATTAGGTGAGAGTGATTTTTGATCCCCACTTTATGCAGTAATGCTATTGCTTGCTTTTTCCGCCACTTAAACCGTTGCCACCATCGACCTTCAAATGAACGCGAAGGAATCGCCTCTATTAGCTGGCGTCCCACTTTTTCGGAAGGGTCAAGACATGTCGATGGTTCTTGGAAGATCATCGCGATATCGCGAGCGATCACACGGCGTCGTTCTTTGGGCGTTAGTTGTAGCAGGTCGATATTGCCAAGGCGCATTCGGTCGGCAGACACTTTCCAGTTTTCTTTGCAAACACCAACGATCGCTTTTGCAACCAAGCTCTTACCAGAACCTGATTCACCTACTAAGCCACGAATTTCTCCCTCATTGAGGGTAATACTCATTCGATCTACTGCTTTAACCATCCCTTGAGGGGTCTCAATCTCGATGGTTAGATGTCGAATATCAAGTAACGGCATTATTCGATTCCTGCATTTAGCGCTTGGCGAACACCTTCACCGACAAGGTTAATCACGATCACTGTAAACATAATGGCTAAGCCGGGTAGAGTTACTGTCCATGGCGCAAGGTAAATCAGCTCTACAGAATCACCCAAAATTGAGCCCCATTCGGTACTGGGTGCTTGAGCGCCAAGCCCTAAGAAACCCAAGGCCGTGATATCAAGAATGGCGACTGACAATGCCAGTGTAATTTCAAGTGCCACTACAGTAAGAATATTAGGAAGGATTGAATTCCATAACAGGTAGAAGTCATTCGCACCATCAAGGCGAGAAGCCAAAATATAGTCTTTTTCTACTTCTGCATGCACGGCAATGTATACCGAACGAATAAAGCGTGGAATCAATGCCAAACATAAGGCTAGCAAGATATTAAACTCGCCAAAGCCAAGAAATGCCACGAAGATAATCGCGAGTAGCAGCGACGGAATAGACATTACCGTGTCAAGCAGGTGGTTTAGCGTGCTTGATAGCAACCCACGAGTCATACCTGCAAGTACGCCAATCAGACAACCGATGACTGCCGCGATAAAGGTAATCACGACTGCGGCACCAAATGTCAGCTGAGAGCCAATAATCAGACGGGATAGAATATCTCGGCCTAAATCATCAGTGCCTAGAAAATACTCAACTGTTCCAGCCGGATCCCAAGAAGGAGGTGTTAGTAGGTGCCCCGTCTGCTCTTGAGCATCATGTGGTGCTAGCCATGGTGAAGTGATGGTGATCAAAATGATCAAGACCAAACACCATAGTCCAAACATTGCGAGATTATTGCCACGGAAGCTGCGCCAGAAACGCTCGAATTGGGTTGGAATCTGTTCTTCTTGGTAGACGTTATTTGTTAGCATACCATTCCTTCCTTACCAGAGGGTTGACCATCGCGCCCAGTAGATCGGACAGTATATTCGCGGTCAAAACCAAGGTTGCTACCACAATTACACCAGCTTGAATTGAAACGTAATCTTGATTGGATAATGCATCCAGCAACCAGCGGCCAATACCCGGCCAGTTAAAGATAGACTCGGTGATGATAGCGAGCGTTAACATACTGGAGAGTTGAACGCCGACCTTAGGAATAATCGGTGGTATTGCATTTCTTAATACGTGTTGAGTGACGATCTCTCTTGTTGAAAGACCTTTGATTCGTGCGGCACGGATGTAGTTTTGAGCCATCACTTCAGCCACTGACGCTCTCATTAGTCGGATAACCTGGGTTGTTGGAGCGAGCGCCAAAACAAGACAAGGTAACGCCATATGGTCTATTACGCTCTGTAGGGCGTGTGCTCGATAGTTACCTTCGGCAAAGAACGCATCAATCATTGCAAAGCCAGTCACGTGTTCAATTTCGTAAAGTAGATCGTATCGTCCCCCAACAGGGAACATCTCGAAGTGCAGTGAAAACACCATGATCATTAGCAATGCGACCCAAAATATAGGTGCCGAGTAACCTGCCATTGAAGTAAACGATATAGTGGTATCAACAAATTTTCCTTGTCTCATACCGGCAATTGTGCCGAAAGGGATGCCGATAAACAGTGCGAGTAAAAAAGCAAAGAAGCACAATTCTAACGTCGCAGGGAATACCACGACAAGCTCTTCGATGATAGGAACACCGTGTTTGCTCAGGCCGAAATTCAGCGTCGATAATTCGGTGACATAGCTAAGCCAGCCGGGCCAAAAATCTTGAATTGCCCAAGGTGAGGTTTGGTCTAATCGAAGTAGAGCAAAGCCCACTAAAGTCAGAATTCCAAGTGTAATAATGAATAAGTTTACACGTCTTAATGTATACCAAAACATCAGTTCACCTCCCTTCTGACTTGATCAAAAGGTTGAGCATTAAAAGGACTGCGTTTAAAACCTGTTAGCGAACGATCGTGCACACGGAATTGCACGCCATGAGCGAGAGGTATCACAGGAACTTCTTCATTAAGAATGTTTTGGGCTTGTCGATACAAGTTCACGCGATGCCTTTGTTGATTAATCTCTAATGCCAAGTCGAGAAGGAAATCAAAGTCTGAGTTGCACCACATAGAGACGTTTAATCCCGCGCGTTCCGAACTACATGATAGAAGTGGACGCAAGAAGTTGTCTGGGTCGCCCGTACTGCCAATCCAACCTGTGAGTAACAAATCTGTTGAGGAAATTGAAGACAGCTGTGTTCGGTCAAATCGGTCGTCGGTATAGAGTTTCAATTCAATACCAATATCAGCCAAGTTTGCTTGGATCAGTTCTGCCGTTTTTCTTGGACTTGGATTGTATGCGCGTGGCTCTAGTGGCACCCACATTGAAAGCTCTAACCCTGGTTCTACACCGGCCTCTCTAAGAAGTGCGATCGCATAGTTTCGATCATAGCGAACTTGAACGCTGTCTTTTTGATAAGCCCAAGAAGTAGGGGGAAGTAACGTGTAGGCTTTTGTACCTGTACCGTAGTACACAGAATCAAGAATGTTCTGACGGTTAATAGCCAAGTTCAATGCTTTACGTACTCGTGAGTCACGCAATGCCGGGTGTTCTGTGTTTAGCGCGATGAAAGAGACGTTTACTGCAGGTGTGGCAGAAATCTTCAACTCTTCATGAGCTTGAATAATAGGGATCTGGCTAGAAATTGGTGAGTTCAACACGTCACACTCACTGCGGAGAAGCTTGGCAAGTGTGCCTGTACCGCGTTGTGAAGTATCAAATACAACTTGGTCCATTTGTACTTCACCCTTCCAGTAATGCTTGTTCTTTTTCAAGCGTACAAGATCATTAATTTGATATTCATCCAAGTAGAAAGGGCCTGTGCCTACAGGCTTGGAGTCTATTTCATTTTTTTCATCTGTGGTAATCAGCTTGTTGGCATACTCTTTGGAGTGGATAACCGCATAACTGGTGGCGATATTGTTAAGAAATGAATTATCTGGGCGACTTAACTGGAACTTCACCGTTAGGTCATCCACCGCCGTGATTTCAACAATCAGGTTTTGAAAGTCGATGCCAGCGAACCATGGATATAAACCGCCACCCACATAATGGAATGGGTTTGAACTATCAATAATTCGTTCAAAACTAAAGACCACATCCTGTGCATTCATGGTGCGGGTTGGGGCAAACCAATCTGTGGTTTGAAACGCAACATTTGGGCGCAGTTTGAAAGTGTACTCTGTACCTGATTTATCGACAGACCAGCTTGTTGCCAAGTTCTGTTTTGGTCGGTAAGTCATAGGATCAAGAGTGAGCAGGGTATCGAAAATTTGAGGGCTCAGCGATTCTGAGGTAATGCCACTATCAACCAATTGTGGATTGAAGGTACTAGGATTACCTTGGCCGCAATAAATGAAGCCTTTTTCACGGATTTGCTCGTGAGTGACACTTTCACCACATCCAGCTAAAAAGCCAAGCGTGCAGATGCTAAGTGATAGTCTTATTAGTGCTTTCATAAAAAGAAATACTTTTCGAAACGAGGCGTTAGAGGAGCCTCAAGATCCCGACAATTTAACATTTTATTTATTCGGCTCCAAATAATAATCAAGTGTGGACAGCTATTTATCGTTAGCTTGCCCTACAATCGCGTACTTCCTCACCATTCCACGTAATTGGTTATAGGTTAACCCAAGTAATTCTGCTGCTTGCTTCTGGTTATACTTGCTCTGTTTTAGTGCTTGATTGAGTAATTTAATGTCTTGCTGTTCTTGCCATGCTTTGTAATCAAGCGGCAAAGAAAATGAGTGCTCTAATGGAGTATGGCTGTTGGACAGATCATTGCCAGTTTCGTGCGTGGAATCTTGATCTATTTGCCATGTTGGTTTAAATGGGTTAAACACCAAAGATTCAATAGGATATGGATCTTTACCGTGCTGGTAGATAGCTCGTTCAACGACGTTTTTGAGTTCTCTCACATTTCCCGGCCAAGAATAATCCAATAGTGCCTCAACAGCAGATGGAGCAAAACCGACAAACAGCTCCAATTCTAACTCTCGACACATCTTAATGGCGTAGTATTCTGCTAGCAGCGTGATGTCTTCTTTTCGTTCGCGAAGAGGTGGGATAGTAATGACATCAAACGCCAGTCTATCTAATAAATCGGGTCTGAATTCGCCTTTTAACGCCATGTCTGGTAAGTCAGCATTGGTCGCACACACCAGTCTTACATTGGCACTCAGCGCCTTTTGTCCGCCGACACGCTCATATTGCCCGTATTCAATAACACGCAATAGCTTCTCTTGAACGGCAAGGGGGGTGGTCGCTAGTTCATCTAAGAACAGAGTTCCACCTTCAGCCCTTTCAAAACGACCTTGATGACGACCTTTTGAACCGGTAAAAGAACCTGATTCATGACCAAATAACTCTGAATCAATCAACCCTTCGCTAAGGGTTGAGCAGTTCAGTGAGATCAATGGCTGGTCCCAGCGCCTTGAAAGGTAATGCAGCCTTTGAGCGATTAACTCTTTACCTGTACCACGCTCCCCGATGATCAGAATCGGTCTTTCGATTGGTGCGAGTTGAGACACTTTATCCAAAACAGATAGAAAACTAGGGGATTCACCAATGAGATTCTGCTGCATAATGGGTCCTTGTATGGTCTGATTTCCAATGGGCATGATATAGAGAGCTTTATTTACATCACTTGATGTAAATAGCATTAGTCACAAAGCTGTAGTGGTGAAAAATACCAATACTTGGCTAAATTCATCATAGCATGGTTCGGGTTAATCACCATTTTATTGTAAGTATTTGATAAACAATGGCTTAAAAGTTGGCACGCTACTTGGATTACTTATGGTAGGTTTAACAACATACGTAGATTTTTGAGCAAGTGGATTGAGAAATCGAAAACGATTTAAAACCTATTTGCCATTATTGCAATTAAGGAGTTTCTTATGGGTATTTTTTCTCGCTTTGCAGACATTGTAAATTCAAACATCAGTGCACTATTAGATAAGGCTGAAGATCCTGAAAAGATGATTCGCCTCATTATTCAAGAAATGGAAGACACGCTGGTTGAGGTTCGTACTAACTCAGCAAAAGCCATTGCAGACAAGAAAGAGCTAGCACGTAAAGTTGAAGCTATCGAAACTCAGATTCTAGATTGGCAGAATAAAGCGACATTAGCCCTGACTAAACAACGTGAAGATCTGGCTAGAGCGGCACTAATCGAAAAGCAAAAACTTGAAGATATCATCAAGAGTCTTCATACCGAGCAAACCTTGGTTCATGAAACCATCGAAAAACTAACCAGTGAGATCGGTAAGCTTGAAACCAAAATCGCCGAGACTCGTGCAAAACAGCAAGCACTAATGATTCGTAATAATGCAGCAAGCAATCGTCGCGATGTTCAAAAACATCTGCATTCAAGCAAAACCAACGAAGCAATGGCGAAGTTTGAGCAATTCTCACGTAAAGTGGATGAATTAGAAGCTGAAGCTGACGTTTACGCAAAAACCGGTAACGCAAAATCTTTAGACCAAGAGTTTGCAGAGCTACAAGCTCAAGACGAGATTGAAAAAGAGCTGGCGAAACTGAAGCAACAAGTTGAAAACCGCGATAAATAATTTTAGGAGTTGTCTATGTCAACATTTCTAATTGCAGGTCCACTGATTGTCTTTTTGATCTTCGTGGCACCGCTATGGTTATTCTTACACTACCGCAGCAAGAAGAAATCCAGCAATGGTCTTTCAGAAACGGATCTTCAGCGTCTGCATAAGCTTTCTGAGCAAGCTGAGTCGATGCAAGACCGAGTGAAAACGTTAGAAAAAATACTGGATGCGGAGTCACCTAACTGGAGACGAAACTATGAGTAGAGAACTGTATCGCGATCCGATTAACGGTAAATTGTCTGGCGTGTGTGCCGGATTAGCGAACTATTTTGGTCTTGAAGTTTGGTTGGTTCGTATCTTAGTGATCTCAGCCGCACTGCTAGGTGGTAGCTTTTTGGTGTTATTAGCGTATTTAGCTTTGACATTTATGCTTGAAAAACAACCACCTCAATATGTCGATCAGATGAAAGCCAAACAAGAGCACACACTCAAGCAAAAACCCTGGGAAAAAGGGCAAACAGCAGAGTCTTTGTTGGGCACTTTAGAGGGTGATTTCCAGACGTTAGAGACCAGTGTACGCAATATGGAAGCTTATGTGACTTCGGACACTTTTAAAGTCGACCGTGCATTTAAGAACATGTAGTGGTTAAGCCTTAAAAAGATTAGATAACGGTTTAGGAAAATTTATCCCAAGCCGTTATTTTTTTTAATAATTTTGTCTAAATAAATCTTACGATAACTGGTAAGTTACATGTGATTAATCTATGTTAATAAAATATTTATAGATATGGATGATCGCAATGTACAAAGCCTCCCTAGTCCTATTGGTGACCTTATCCGGGTTATCTGGGTGTGGTAAGGAGCTCCCTCCGGTTCCAGAACCCGAATCACGACCAGCCAAACTCTTCACCGTCTCGGTCGGTAACAATGCCTTCGAACGAAATTTTCCTGCGACTACTGAAGCGGGCGATAAAGCCGTATTGGCATTTCGAGTCCCCGGTTTACTAAAAACGATCGATGTCACTGCGGGGCAACAGGTCTCCAAAGGTGATGCATTGGCAACGCTTAATCCTGATGAGTATCAGTTGCTAGAAAAGCAGGCAAGAGCTAACTTCAAACTTGCCGATGTGCAATACCAACGTTCCATCAAGCTACGTAAGGATAGAGTGGTTTCTGAGCAAGATTTTGACCAAGCGAAAGCAAATCATAACTCTGCGAGAGCGGTTTTAAATCAAGCAAAAGCTAATCTTCGCTACACCACACTTGTTGCGCCTTATGAGGGTACTATTTCTATTATTCCTGCTGAAAACCACGAATACATCGCGGCTAAGCAAGGTGTAATGAATATCCAAACGAATCAGATCCTCAAAGTTGTCTTCTTATTGCCTGATCAATTAATTGCACGCTTTTCTGCAGGGTTTGAGACAGACGCAACTATGGTATTCGATGCCTTCCCTGAACATTCTTATGTCCTCACCTTTCAAGAAGTCGATACCGAAGCCGATCCTAAAACCGGTTCATACAAGGTCACTATGGTAATGGAGAGACCGACTGATATAGGCATCCTGCCGGGTATGTCTGGCACGGTTAACCTTGTTTCTTCACAAGCAGCGGCGACAAAAATTCCAACCTCAGCAATGATGACCAATGGAGATGATGTATCAGTATGGCGCGTTAACAACGATGGTATCGTCGAAGAAGTCGCGATAGTCATTGATGAAAAACGTCATATTATTTCGGGTCTTAACGACGGAGATCGCGTTGTGACCTCGGGCGTTAATGGATTAGAAACTGGTGTCAAAGTTCGTGAGTGGATCAAGGAAAGGGGGCTCTAACATGAAGACAGTATCAAAAGCCATCGGCCTATCATGTTTGGCGTTGTTGACAGCCTGTAAAGACAAAGGTGTCACTGAAGTCGAAAAGCTTCCTCTTGTTAAAGCCATTGAAATCTCCGTCTTAGACTTTAACGATAAACTCTATTTTCCAGCAGTGGCTAATGCTGCTGAGAAAGCGCACCTAAGTTTCCGTGTCGCTGGTGAGATTTTTAAACTTGATGTCAAAGAAGGTGAACAAGTTAAAAAGGGTGATGTTCTTGCCGAGTTAGATCCAACAGATTATCAGTTGGACGTTGATAACGCTCAAGCTAGATACACAGTGATTAACAGCCAATACAGACGTTCAAGTCCGTTGGTCAAAAAGGGGTTATTGGCTAAGTCTCAATTCGATGAGATTGCCGCTCAGCGTCAAATCGCTTATGCCGAGTTAGAATTGGCAAAACTGCGTTTGTCATTTACCAAGCTTCGCGCACCGGTTGATGGAATTATCTCTCGTGTCAGTGTTGACCAATACGAAAATATTCAGGTTGGCCAACAGATTGTGAATATTCACAGTGTTGAGGATGTTGAAGTTGTTATCCAATTGCCTGACCAAATCTATGTAAATCAACCAAATGAAGCGACTATCTCGAATATTGAGGCAGTAGTTAGAGTTCCAAGTGGGAATGAATACAGTGCGGGGATAAAAGAGTTTACGACTGAACCCGATCCAAACACAGGTACATTTACTGTCACGCTTGCTTTGCCTATGCCAGAAGATGATTTGATTCTTGACGGTATGGCCGTTGAGGTCACGTCAAATGGGCGTGATATCGGGTTGAAATTAAAAGCCGGCGTACTTATTCCTATTGAGGCTGTGTTCAATGCCGATGGGGATGAGTTAACTCGTCAAAACTCTTACGTGTGGATTCTTAATGGCGACAATACAGTATCTAAACAGCAAGTCGTATTAGGCAAAGCGAATCAGAAAACATTGCAGATAATCAAAGGATTAGAAATGGGGCAGCATGTCGTTGTTGCAGGCGTATCGCGATTGCGAGATGGGATGACAGTGGAAGTATTGTCTCAGGAGACGAACAATGAGTGAAGTCAATAACAAGCCCCAAAGTGACGATCAACAGGGTGATGACCAAATCACTGGAGTGGCGGCTTATTTTATACGAAATAAGGTCATTAGCTGGATGCTATCACTGATCTTTCTTATTGGTGGTGTGTCTGCATTCTTTGGTTTGGGCCGTTTAGAAGATCCAGCCTTTACCATCAAAGATGCCATGGTAGTGACCTCTTATCCGGGAGCGACGCCTCAGCAAGTGGAAGAGGAAGTGACTTACCCATTAGAGAAAGCGATTCAACAGCTTACCTATGTTGATGAAGTTAACTCTATCTCTAGTCGTGGCCTGTCTCAGGTTACGGTAACGATGAAGAATAATTACGGCCCTGATGATCTTCCACAAATTTGGGATGAACTTCGACGTAAAGTGAATGATTTGAAAGGTCAACTTCCACCCGGGGTAAATGACCCTCAAGTCATAGACGATTTTGGTGATGTTTACGGCATTTTGCTTGCCGTAACGGGGGACGGTTACAGTTACAAAGAGTTACTTGATTACATTGATTACCTAAGGAGAGAGCTAGAACTTGTTGATGGGGTCAGTAAAGTCTCGGTATCCGGCCAACAGCAAGAGCAAGTGTTCATTGAGATATCGATGAAACGGATCAGCTCTCTGGGTTTGTCTCCAAATACTGTATTTAACCTTTTATCCACTCAAAATATTGTTTCAAGTGCAGGTGCTGTAAGGATTGGTGACGAGTACATTCGAATCCATCCAACAGGAGAGTTCCAGAATGTTGAACAGCTCGGTGATTTGATTCTTACGGAAGGTGGCGCTCAAGGGCTTATCTATCTAAAAGATGTGGCGAACGTAACTCGTGGTTATGTTGAAGTGCCTACTAACATCATTGGCTATAACGGGAAGCTCGCACTTAACCTTGGTGTTTCTTTTGCACAAGGCGTGAACGTGGTCGCAGTGGGTGAAGCCTTTGACCGAAGGCTCGCCGAGCTGAAATACCAACAGCCCGTAGGTATTGACATATCTGAGGTTTATAACCAACCCAAAGAAGTTGATAAGTCGGTAAGCGGGTTCGTGGTGAGTTTAGGGCAGGCAGTTGCGATCGTAATCGTAGTGTTACTGTTCTTTATGGGGCTACGCTCTGGCCTGTTGATTGGTTTGATACTGCTGTTGACCGTATTCGGTACCTTCATTTTCATGCAGTACTTCAAGATCGACCTTCAACGTATTTCATTGGGCGCGTTGGTTATCGCTCTGGGGATGCTGGTGGATAATGCCATTGTGGTGGTGGAAGGGATATTGATCGGCACGCAGAAGGGGCGAACCCGAATGCAGGCCGCTACAGATATTGTGACCCAAACCAAATGGCCACTGCTTGGTGCAACGGTTATTGCGGTCACCGCTTTTGCCCCAATCGGTTTGTCTGAAGACTCAACGGGCGAATATTGTGGCACCTTGTTCACGGTTCTACTTATCTCCTTGATGCTGAGTTGGTTTACGGCCATCTCACTCACGCCATTCTTTGCCGATATGTTCTTCAAAGGCCAGAAGGTTGATCCAGATAGTGAAGGTAAAGACCCATACAACGGGATGGTTTTTGTTATCTATAAAAACTTCCTTGAGTTCTGTATGAAGCGTGCGTGGCTCACGATGTTCGTTCTGATTATTGGTTTGGGTGCGAGTGTTTACGGCTTTGGTTTTGTAAAACAAGCCTTCTTCCCATCTTCGACTACACCAATGTTCCAAGTGGATGTTTGGATGCCGGAAGGTACCGATATTCGTGCGACCAACACTAAGCTTAAAGTGCTTGAAGGTTGGTTAGCAGAGCAGGACGAAGTTGAGCACATCACGACAACGGCAGGTAAAGGCCTACAACGTTTCATGCTGACTTATGCGCCAGAGAAAAGTTATAGCGCATACGGTGAGATAACGGTTCGTGTGAAGAGTTATGAAGTACTTGAAGGTTTGATGTTACGCTTTCGTGAGCATGTAAACGGCCAGTTCCCTGAAATTAATTACAAACTTAAGCAGATCGAATTAGGTCCTGGTGGCGGTGCTAAAATTGAAGCGCGAATTGTGGGTTCTGATCCAACGGTTTTACGTTCAATCGCAGCTCAAGTTATGGATATCATGCGTGCTGACAATGGATCGTTTAACGTTCGTCACGATTGGCGTGAAAGAACTAAGGTACTGGAACCTCAGTTCAACGAAAGCCAAGCGCGTCGTTATGGTATTACCAAATCTGACGTTGATGATTTCCTAGCGATGTCTTTCTCTGGTAAGTCGATTGGTGTGTATCGTGATGGTACTACGCTGATGCCTATTGTGGCTCGTTTACCTGAAGATGAGCGAATTGATATTCGCAACATCGAAGGTATGAAGATTTGGAGCCCGGCATTAAGTGAATACATCCCACTACAACAAGTAACACTAGGCTACGAATTGGAATGGGAAGATCCACTGATCATCCGTAAGAACCGTAAGCGTATGCTGACGGTAATGGCGGATCCTGACCTACTGGGTGAAGAGACAGCATCAACTTTACAGAAACGCTTACAGCCACAAATAGAAGCGATTGAGATGCCACCGGGTTATTCATTGGAATGGGGTGGTGAATACGAGTCGTCAGCTGACGCTCAAGCGTCACTGTTCACAACTATGCCGTTAGGCTACTTGTTCATGTTCTTAATCACGGTGTTCTTGTTTAATTCGGTGAAAGAGCCTCTGATTGTTTGGTTAACGGTACCACTCGCCTTGATAGGGGTAACGACAGGCTTGCTAGCCTTGAATACACCGTTCGGTTTTATGGCGCTTCTGGGCTTCTTGAGTTTGTCTGGAATGCTTCTGAAGAACGGTATCGTACTGCTTGATCAAATTGAGATTGAGATGAAGTCAGGTAAAGACCCATATATAGCGGTTGTTGATGCGGCATTGAGTCGTGTACGTCCTGTATGTATGGCGGCTATCACAACGATTCTCGGTATGATTCCATTGTTACCGGATATCTTCTTCAAGCCAATGGCGGTAACCATCATGTTTGGTTTAGGCTTCGCCACCGTACTGACGCTAATCGTGGTACCTGTGCTGTATCGTCTATTCCATAAAATTGAAGTCTCGTAAGACGAGTGAGTCTTTGAATTAATGCCCCTGTTTAGGGGCATTATCATTTCTGAGTGATTTAAAATAGGTAGCAATAACATGGAAACAAACACTGAAGGTAGAACGTGTGCATGGGCACTGAAGCACGAACTGGAAAGGGAGTACCACGACGCAGAGTGGGGCGTACCGGTTTATGATGACCAAGTTCTGTTTGAGTTCATTACTTTAGAAGGCGCTCAGGCGGGCCTGAGTTGGATTACGATCCTTAAAAAGCGCGAAGGCTATCGTGCTGCCTTTGATAATTACGATCTAAACAAGTTAGCCGAATTGAATGAAGACAATGTGCCACACGTCATAGAGAACTTTGATGTGGTTAAGCATAAAGGCAAGATTGCCTCTGTGTATAACAACGCTCGAGCAACGCTTGAACTGCAGAAAGAGTTTGGTTCTCTTTCAAACGCCTTATGGCAATTTGTCGATAACAAGGTGATCGAAAACCACTGGATTGAGATGACTCAAGTTCCCGCTTCTACCGAGCAATCCAAAGCGATGAGTAAGTTTTTGAAGAAGAGAGGCTTTAAGTTTGTTGGGGAAACAATCTGTTACGCGTTTATGCAAGCGACAGGTATGGTTAATGACCATTTAGAAGGTTGCCCACATAAATAAAGGTGTTATTTCTCGGCGCGAAATAATTGTGTGGAAATTGAAAAATTCACTGGTCATTTATAAACTTTTCAATATTATATGCGACCAAATTCAAATGTAGACAACGATAGTGAATCAACAAAACTACCAAATATGTGATGCTAACTATGATCCCTTGCTTAGGCAGTTTATGCGTGAGGATGGCCACGTAGAAACTATCGCGCCGCTAGAAGGTAAAGTGTTCCTATTCTTGCTTGAAAATACAGGCGAATGCATTGAGCGAGGCCTGATCTTTGATAGATGTTGGGGGGATGTGATTGTCTCTGAGCAAGCGTTGACCAACGTGATATCTAAGCTTAGAAAAACACTGAACAGAGTGACTTGTGGTTGCGCCACGATTCGTACCGTCAGTAAAATGGGGTATTCTCTGGAGATAGAGGAATCATCTCAACCTCAAAATACAGAGCCTAAAGCGACAGTCCCTGAGGCGGATTTAGTATCAGAGTCTCCTCAAACGATAGGATTATCGCAAGCCGAACTTAACCCATCATCAATAACGACAAATCAAACACAAACCTCAGGCGAGTCACCTGAGAAAAAGCCGCAAGATGAGCAGGCTCATGTTATGCCTGTATCAGTAACACAAAGCGTTGAAGGCGACATGGAAATGCCATTGTCCACAGTTAGCCCGAGAGGTTCAGTCAACGCGGTACCACCTAGCTTTAAGCCTTTTGTACGTCGCCATTTAGCCTGCGTGGGCTACTTTTTGGCCTTTACCTGTGTGTTAATCTCTTTGTTTAATATATTTCAGGCTTACTATCAGCCATTGCCATACTTTGTTGATAAAAGTGAGTATCACGACAGCTTCGTAGATGAAACTAATCACTACTTTTTCCATATTGTTCGCAATGAAGCCTACTCGTTGCCTGCGATCACTGAGAG
>NZ_JBFRLX010000087.1:0-9637 GCF_041470165.1 Vibrio sp. 10N.286.46.A8 | reverse complement strand
GGGTACACCTATTCGCATTCAATTCCAGAACAGCGAGAACCCATTTGAAGCTAAGACTAACAAGCTGACAATTTCTCAAGAACGTAAACGTAAACGTATGATGAGCATGGTTAAAGGTCGCAAGTAAACCTTTCCAATAGATTTGATACCCGAGCCTGTCTCGGGTATTTTTTTAAGTAAAATTCACGTTATCTGATAATCGCGTCTTTGATTCCGTTATCAGCTAGCGACTTAGACTAGATTCCAAAAGAAGAATGATATGACCACTAGCGATTTGATTACACCAGCGTCAGCAATCACACCAACCATCACTCAATTTTGTCATCAAACTTGGCTGATCAATGCAAAAGCAGTGTACGTTGAAAGTGACGACAGCAAAACTTACTTGATCACTGACGTGACACCTTTCCACCCTGTGAGTCATATTTGGCCCGATCACCCAGCAGACCGAGGTTTTGTCAGCGTAGGTGGCGAACAGTATATTGTTGAAGATTGCCTTGTTGGTGCAATAGAGCAATCTACTGGAAATCTTTATATTGCAGCAGATATCCCTGTTAAGCGTGATACGGAAGGGTGGGCGTTTGTGGTTGTCCACCAACTACCTGTATCAGCTTCTATTATTAAAATTGGCGATGAAGTTGAGTTGTCGGTTGATAAAGAGCACCAAGCCAGTTTGAGCCGCGGTCATAGTGCCGGACATATTGCCTTCTTAGCCTTGAATAAAGTATTGGCTGAGAGTTACTGGCGTAAAGATGCGGATAGAAAAGATCCACTCGGCAGCTATGACTTCAATAGCTACGCACAGGTGACTAGCTTTGTGACTCCAGAGTTGTGTACCGATAAGTATCGTTTAGGTAAAACATTGAAGAAACGCGGTCTGAACGTTGCTGACATGCTAACGAACCTTGATGGCATTGAGGCCAATATCAACCAGATGATTGCAGGCTGGCTTGCTGAATCGACTCTTGTAACGATGAGACTAGAAGGTGAGTCGTTAACAGACTCTCGCTACTGGGAATGGCAACTAGATGACGAGACTTTAGTGTCTATTCCGTGTGGTGGTACTCACATCGACAATACTTCAGAACTTAAGGCATTGTCGGTTAAGTTAACCCAATTAGATGACCAACATATCGAAATGCAGACGTGTGTCTCTCGATGATCTCAATTAAAGATCGAAAATAGATTATTCTGCATTGTTGGTTTTATTTGTTTACTTCTAGTCATATATTCCATTGTAAATTGAAATGCAGTATATGTAACTTATGCTTTCGGTGTGTGGTGATATAAATATTCTTTTTGGGGTAGATCGCTGATCAAAGTAGATAAAGCAAAAGATCAACCTATGATCTTCGGTGGTGTGTTGTGGTAATTTAGTGTGTTAATATTGACCAGTATATAGGCTTGCATAAGAACAAGCTGTTCCCACCATATAATTGAAAGCTTTAGTGAATGAAACAACAATTTTTATTAGAAGGTCACCGAGCAGTAAACAGTTTGCTTCGAAAGCTTGCCCTTGGGTTGGATCGCAAAGAATTAAATCGCAAGATCATTCAACTCACCGAGCAGATTTTTGGTCAAAGGATGGCCTCTATCCTATTGCTAAACCCCGAATCGAATACATTACATTTAGAATATGCTCCAAACTTGCCTGATTTTTATAACCAGCAGATAGAAGGGGTGGGGGTTGGTGCCGGAATTGGTTCTTGTGGCGAAGCGGCGGCACTTAAGAAAGCTGTCATGGTCTCCAATATTAATGCACACCCGAATTGGACTCCTTTCTTAGCCTTAACCAATCAGGCCAATCTTCATGCATGTTGGTCAGTGCCAATCATCTCTTCACATGGTCACGTATTAGGTACTTTCGCAATTTACAGTCAGTACATCTCTGAACCTCATGAGTTTGAACTTGAGATCTTAGAGTTATTGGCTTCTCTGTATTCAGTCGCGCTTGAGAAGTATGAGTTAGAGAATCAACTCAACTTTTTTGCCAATCGGGACTCCCTAACACACAGTTTGAATCGCCGAGCATTGCTGAGAGAAGCCGAGCAGGTGTTAACTAACCGGTGTTTTACTGAAAAAGTGATGGCATGCCTGTTTGTTGATGTCGATAAATTTAAGTCAATAAACGATACGTTTGGCCACAGCTTTGGTGATGATGTGTTGTTAGCCGTTGCAAAAGTGCTTGATGAGGCAACGACTGCCTGTGCCAAGATAGGGCGCTATGGGGGCGATGAGTTTGTCGTGTTCTCTTGCTTTGATGATCAAGAAAGTGTGCTGAACTTTTATCGAAGCTTAGAAAGAACCTTGGAACAAGCGCTCTATATCGATGGCACTCAGTTTTCTGTCAGCGTTGGACTTTCTTATGATAAAGATCCTGAGTCATTGGAAGGCTTGATCGCACAAGCTGATAAGAACATGTACCAAATCAAGCAAGCTAAGTCTTAGCAGTAGTAGATTGTAAAAAAAGTAGTGAGTTAGGAAATGCTAATGAGTGAAAATATCTGCCCTAAGTGCCAATCAGAGCTAGGTTGGGATGGAAAGTATCACTGTGAAAGTTGTCAGGCACACTTTACTAAGGTTGGGTTTTGTCCTGAGTGCAGCAGCCAACTTGAGAAGCTTCAAGCCTGTGGTGCAGCGAGCTATTTTTGTAATGGTGAGTGTAATGAGCTTAAATCTAAATCGAGAGTAAAGTTTGAATTCCAACCAGCGGAATAGCCTTAAATTATTTGGTTTGAACGACAATCGGTGATGTTATACCAGAGACTCAATACCAAAGTGTTGGGTCTTTTTTGTATCTAATGAACCTAGAGCTCGCTCTTAGCGACTCTTGTTGTCACTTGCGACTCAATCACACCGTCTTCAACTTGAGTGGTGATCACTTCGCCTACTTCGACGTCGTTAATCGATGACACGGTCTTGCTCGATGCTGAATGGGTAATACTGTAGCCACGTTTTAGGGTTGCTAATGGACTTACTGTTTCTAACTTCTCGGCAGCCATGGCTAGTTGGTGGCGAGTAGTTAGTAGTGTTTTATCCATTGCATCCAATAGCTTTTGCTCTGAACGTTGCAGATGCAGTTTCTGTTCACCAAGGCGTTTCACTGGCGAGTTCAGCTGAAGTTGGTGCTGCTTACGTTCAACACGCTGCGCATGCTGCTTTAGGTATTGAGTCATACCACGACGCAAACGCATGTCTAAGTCATCAAGCTGCTGACTCTGCTTTTGCAGTTGGTAGCTCGGGTGTTGTTTCTCTAAGCGGTATTTCAACGTTTGAGTTGATTGCGCTTGTTTGATTAACACATGACGAATCGCACTCACTAAACGAGCACGTTTAGACGCATAAGCTTGCTCTTTATGACTGTTGTCACGGCTAACTAATTCAGCGGCTGCTGATGGCGTTGGAGCACGCATATCTGCGACGAAATCCGCGATAGTGACATCGATTTCATGCCCAACGGCACTGATAATCGGGATCTGGCTTGCTGCAATGGTGCGAGCTACGATCTCATTATTAAAGCACCATAGATCTTCCAAAGAACCTCCGCCACGGCCAACGATCAATACATCACACTCGTTACGCTCATTGGCACGTCCAATCGCTTGAGCGATCTGAATCGAAGCTCCTTCACCTTGTACCATAGTCGGATATACGATGACTGGCAATGACGGGTCGCGCCTTTTCAGTACATCGAGAATATCGAAGAGGGCAGCGCCTGTTTTAGAGGTGATAACACCAACACATTTAGGATGTTCTGGAAGAATTTGTTTACTGGACTGAGCAAATAAACCTTCCGCCGCCAAGTTCATCTTAAGTTTTTCAAATTCTTGCTGAAGCTTGCCGTCACCTTCTGGCTGCATGCTTTCGATGATCAGTTGATAGTCACCGCGTGGCTCATAAAGAGACAGACGCGCTTTAACTAGCACTTGATTACCGTTCTGAGGCTTAAAAGTCACACGACGGTTATTGCCACGAAACATAGCGCACTTAACTTGAGCGCGAGAGTCTTTAAGCGTGAGGTACCAGTGACCAGAGACAGGTGCAGAGAAATTTGAGATTTCACCAACGAGCCAGACTATTCCCATTTCGTTTTCTAATAGGAGACGAACCTCTGAATTGAGGCGAGAAACAGTAAAGATGTTTGGATTGGTCATAGAAGCGCTATCTATCCTTGAAGGAAGGTCTTTCTCTTGGAATCTCACTGGGCGTGAGTATGGAAGATAGCGGCAATATAATACATAGCAAGGGGGTAAATGCAAATTAAAAGTATAAAAATGTGTAGCCAAGCGATTTCGTTGGCCGTATAATCCGTCCGCAATATCTAATCCAAATGCAGTTTGATTTTCCTTAATTGGCTGCCCTCATTAGGCGAAACGATGAGATTGGATTGTTTCTTTTTACTCCTATTATTGTGAGATATTGCAAATGCTAAGAATTGCCAAAGAAGCGCTGACATTCGACGACGTACTGCTAGTGCCAGCACACTCCACCGTTCTCCCTAATACAGCTGATCTTCGCACTCAGTTGACGAAGAATATTTCCCTAAACATCCCAATGATCTCTGCATCGATGGATACTGTGACAGAAGCTCGCCTAGCGATTGCACTGGCACAAGAAGGCGGAATAGGCTTCATTCATAAGAACATGTCTATTGAACAACAAGCTGAAATGGTTCGCCAGGTTAAAATTTACGAAGCAGGTGTAGTTTCTCACCCTGTTACTGTAAACCCTGAAGCGACAATCGCTGATGTTGTAGCTCTTACTCAAAAACACGGCTTCGCCGGTTTCCCTGTTGTTACTGAAACAAACGAACTTGTTGGTATTATTACTGGCCGTGACGTTCGCTTTGTGACTGACCTTTCTAAGAAAGTTGACGTAGTAATGACGCCTAAAGCTCGCCTTGCTTCTGTTAAAGAAGGTGCAACTCGTGAAGAAGTTCAAGAGAAAATGCACGAAGCGCGCGTTGAAAAAGTTCTTGTTGTAAATGATGACTTCCAACTAACTGGAATGATCACTGCGAAAGATTTCCATAAAGCAGAACGTAAACCAAACGCTTGTAAAGATGAGCGCGGCAGCCTACGTGTAGGTGCAGCTGTTGGTGCTGGTGCTGGTAACGAAGAGCGCGTTGCTGCTCTAGTTGAAGCTGGCGTAGACGTTCTACTTATCGACTCTTCACACGGTCACTCTGAAGGCGTACTTAACCGTATCCGTGATACGCGTGCTGCATACCCTGATCTACAAATCATCGGTGGTAACGTAGCAACTGGCGCTGGCGCTCGTGCTCTTATCGAAGCGGGTGTGAGTGCGGTTAAAGTAGGTATCGGCCCGGGTTCAATCTGTACGACTCGCATCGTTACTGGTGTTGGTGTTCCTCAAGTAACAGCAATCGCAGACGCAGCTGAAGTGGCTAACGAATACGGGATTCCAGTCATCGCAGATGGCGGTATCCGCTTCTCTGGCGATATCTGTAAAGCTATCGTTGCTGGCGCATCTTGTGTGATGGTTGGTTCAATGTTCGCGGGTACTGAAGAAGCTCCGGGTGAAGTTATCCTTTACAACGGTCGTTCTTACAAGTCTTACCGTGGTATGGGTTCTCTTGGCGCTATGTCTCAAGGTTCTTCTGACCGTTACTTCCAATCTGATAACGCTGCAGACAAGCTTGTTCCAGAAGGTATTGAAGGTCGTATCGCATACAAAGGTCGTCTAAAAGAGATCGTTCACCAACAGATGGGCGGTTTACGCTCAAGCATGGGCCTAACGGGTTCTGCAACTGTTGAAGATATGCGTACTAAAGCTGAGTTTGTTCGTATCTCTGGTGCGGGTATGAAAGAATCTCACGTACACGATGTTCAAATCACGAAAGAAGCACCTAACTACCGTTTAGGTTAATAATACGTCCAAACGTTTGAATAATGTGCTGATTTAGTCGGCACATTAATATACCAATCGTAGTAAATAACTGATCATCCTAGCTTGTTAAAAACCTCGATAACTTCGTTAGAATTTTTGATTGTAGAATAACTACTTATCAGAACTCTTTGTTGAATAGAGCAGCCTTGTTCTCAAGCTTTTTTCCAGCGCTACTACTGAACACTTACTTACTGTGATTGGTATTATATCTACCGCCTGTTTTGTTTAGAGAGTTATTCTCACAAAACATGGGGTTAAAGATAACCAACGAAAACGTTTGCTTTATTTCTTGAAGAGTTAATCAGAGGTGAGTAAACTCGCCTCCGTTTTATCACATAGCCAATAAGACTGCTTACAATGACTAAAAATATTCATGACCAACGTATTCTAATTCTGGACTTCGGTTCTCAATACACACAGCTAGTAGCTCGTCGTATTCGTGAGATCGGTGTTTACTGTGAACTTTGGAGCTGGGACGTAGAAGAAGCGGATATTCGTGAATTCAATCCAGACGGCATCATCCTATCTGGTGGCCCTGAAAGTGTAACGGAAGATAATTCTCCACGTGCACCTCAATATGTATTTGATTCAGGTGTTCCTGTCTTCGGTATCTGCTACGGCATGCAAACTATGGCTGAGCAACTTGGCGGCAAAGTAGCAACGTCTACTGAGCGCGAGTTTGGCTACGCAGCGGTACAAGTAACGGGTGAATCTGCACTTTTCGCCGACCTTGAGACAACTCAAGATGTTTGGATGAGCCACGGTGACAAAGTGGTTGAAATCCCTGCTGATTTCACAAAAATCGCAGAGACAGATACTTGCCCATACGCTGCAATGGCAAACGAAGAGAAGAAATACTACGGTGTTCAATTCCACCCAGAAGTAACGCACACTAAAAACGGCCTAAAAATGCTTGAGAACTTCGTTCTTAACGCGTGTGGTTGTGAAGGTCTGTGGACTTCAGCGTCTATCATTGAAGATGCAGTTGCACGTATTAAAGAGCAAGTAGGTGACGATGAAGTTATCCTTGGTCTTTCTGGTGGTGTTGATTCATCAGTCGTAGCAATGCTTGCTCACCGCGCTATCGGCGACAAACTGACATGTGTATTTGTAGATAACGGCCTTCTTCGTTTAAACGAAGGTGAGCAGGTTATGGAGATGTTTGGTGACCAATTCGGCCTAAACATCATTAAAGTTGATGCGGAAGATCGTTTCCTTGACGCTCTGGAAGGCGAAGCTGAGCCAGAAGCGAAACGTAAGATCATCGGTCACGTATTCGTAGATATCTTCGACGAAGAGTCTAAGAAACTGAAGAATGCTAAATGGCTTGCTCAGGGTACTATCTACCCAGACGTAATCGAGTCTGCAGCATCTAAGACAGGTAAAGCACACGTAATCAAATCTCACCACAACGTTGGTGGCCTTCCTGATGATATGGAAATGGGCCTTGTTGAGCCTCTACGTGAGCTGTTTAAAGATGAAGTACGTAAGATCGGTCTAGAGCTTGGTCTTCCATACAACATGCTTTATCGCCACCCATTCCCAGGTCCTGGTCTAGGTGTTCGTGTACTTGGCGAAGTGAAGAAAGAGTACTGTGATTTACTGCGTCGTGCTGATGCTATCTTCATTGAAGAGCTTCACGCTGCTGACCTTTACCACAAAGTATCTCAAGCATTCACGGTATTCCTACCTGTACGTTCAGTTGGCGTAATGGGCGATGGCCGTAAGTACGATTGGGTTGTATCTCTACGTGCAGTAGAAACTATCGACTTCATGACTGCTCACTGGGCACACTTACCATACGACTTCCTAGGTAAGGTATCTAACCGTATTATCAACGAAGTTAACGGCATTTCACGTGTTGTTTACGATATTTCTGGTAAACCACCAGCAACTATCGAGTGGGAATAATCTCTTAGAGATTTAACCAGTTTTGATTAAGATCTTAAGCCTCGAACTCAGTTCGGGGCTTTTTTCTTTCTGACTCAGGGTATTAAAAGCTTATAGCTGACAACTAGACACCAAATCAGTTGGAAACTAGATATCACCTCAAGAAACAATGAGACGTTTTGTTGTGTTGAAGGATACATAAAAGTGTCACTCGCACTTTTTATAAATTCACATGGTAACGACTAGCTCATTTCCCATGCGCCGCATACTCTTTGATGGACTTATTAAGGACAGATAAGAGAATCCATCATGTTAAAAATCAAATATTTGGCGACAGTAGTTGGCTGCGCTTTAGCAGCACACAGTTACGCGTCTTTGAACATTCAGCCTGATCCGCAAAACCCGAATGGCTACCTTGTTGAAAAGTCTGCACTGCAAGCTGCTGAACAAGCGAAAACATCCGATCCTATGTATGCGATCTGGTCACAAGCATTACAAACTCGTCCCAATAGTATTGTTGAAGCTATTGAACCGGGTTTAGCCTCGAATCCTGAAAACGTGAAACGAGTCGAGCGTGTATTCCCTCAATCTGAATGGGACTTCCTCACTCAGATGGCTGCGCCAGAATACACGTACACTCGCTTCTTACGGGCGATTGGTAAATTCCCAGCCTTCTGTGGAGAGTACACTGATGGCCGAGACTCAGACGCCATCTGTAAAAAATCCATCATCACGGCCTTTGCTCATTTCGCTCAAGAAACAGGCGGGCACATCGCAATAGATAACACCTCTGATAACCCATTAGCTCTAGAAGAGTGGCAGCAAGCGCTGGTGCATGTTCGTGAAATGGGTTGGTCAGAAGGTCAAGAGGGTTACACCACCGGTTGTGGTCAGAACGATTGGCAGAATGCACGTTGGCCTTGTGCGGCAGGGCAGGGTTACTTTGGACGTGGTGCTAAACAGCTTTCTTACCATTTTAACTACGGTGCGTTCTCGGAAGTTATGTTCGATGGTGATGCGACGGTTCTATTGAATAACCCAGGCTTGGTTGCTGATTCATGGTTGAACTTGGCTTCTGCTATCTGGTTCTTCCTTACACCTCAAGCTCCTAAACCTGCCATGCTGCACGTTATTGACCGCACTTGGACACCCTCTCAGCGTGAGTTGGATGCGGGAATTGGCTATGGGTTTGGTACCACAATCAACGTAATTAATGGTGGTATCGAGTGTGGTGAGCAGAACAAAGACAAAGGCCAACCGGTTAACCGAATTCGTTATTGGGAAGGATTAGCTGCGCATTATCTGATCCCTGTAGAAGCGGATGAAGCCAATACATGTTGGCAGCAAACGCCTTATGGAAGCTTGAACTTGAATGGTGCGACTGATGTGTTGTACACCAACTGGGATGGTAACTGGAAATACTACGCAGACCGCCCAGAAGGCTATTCATTTGAGTGTGAGCTTGTTGGTTTCCAAACCGCTTATTCAGCCTTGGTGGCCGGAGATTATGAGAAGTGTGTGACCAATTTTTATGGATCACATGCGAGTTGGCCTGAAGTGAAAGTGGTCGATAAGCTTGATCCGGTTGACCCTGGTACTAACCCCGGAGGTAACGGTTGGAGTGCGAGTAAAGTTTACAATGCTGGCGACCAAG
The DNA here is from genome assembly GCF_041470165.1 of Vibrio sp. 10N.286.46.A8. Lineage (NCBI taxonomy): Bacteria > Pseudomonadati > Pseudomonadota > Gammaproteobacteria > Vibrionales > Vibrionaceae > Vibrio > Vibrio sp. 10N.286.46.A8. Next base: position 183 of record NZ_JBFRLX010000087.1, on the reverse strand, counting down.
TCACTCACAACGGTGCGACTTACCAAGCTAAATGGTGGACTCAAGGGGATGATCCTGCCAATGGCGGCCCTTGGAAATTTGTAGCGGGTGAACCAACACCACCCGTAGTGACAGATCCATCGCCAGTTGTCCCTGCACCTGTCGATCCTGCTCCGGTAGACCCAACACCGGTTGAACCACCTG
>NZ_JBFRLX010000086.1:1508-9441 GCF_041470165.1 Vibrio sp. 10N.286.46.A8 | reverse complement strand
ATGAATAATCATTAACAATGAACCTAAATGTATAATAAAGATCAATTGTTCATATGTTTTTCAACAACTTAAATAGCTTCCCATTTTGAAGCCGTTCGCCCATGAAAGATAAATCGTTACGTAAATGATGCTCGCAAACTAAGTCCACATTTAGGTAACGAACAAATTTAAAAGATCTCACGAAATAAGGATTAGCTGACTATGTACGCGCTAAGTAACTGTAAAATTTACACTGGTAGTGATGTTCTAACCGATCATGCCGTCGTAATAGAAAATGAACTGATCAAAAAAGTCTGTCCTATCTCTGAATTGCCAGAAGGAATCGAGGTTCGCGATCTAAACGGAGCAAACCTAAGCCCAGGTTTCATTGACTTACAGCTGAATGGTTGTGGTGGTGTAATGCTTAACGATGAGATCACGGCAGAAACAATGCAGATCATGCACGAAGCAAACCTTAAATCAGGCTGTACTAGCTTCTTGCCAACGCTCATCACCTCTTCAGACGAAGATATGCGTGCAGTTATTACTGCAGCTCGTGAATATCACAATCAGTACCAAAACCAATCACTAGGTCTGCACCTTGAAGGTCCATATCTAAACGTTGCAAAAAAAGGCATTCATAGCGTCGATCACATTCGTAAATCAGACAGCGAAATGATTGAACTGATTTGCGAGAACAGCGACCTAGTTGCAAAAGTAACATTGGCACCAGAGCTTAATGATCCAGAACATATCGAGCGCCTACACAAAGCTGGCGTTGTCGTTTCAATCGGCCATACAAACGCGACTTACGCAGAAGCTCGACAAAGTTTCGAATCTGGTATCACTTTCGCTACTCACCTATTCAATGCGATGACCCCTATGGTCGGTCGTGAACCTGGCGTTGTTGGTGCGATTTACGACACGCCAGAAGTTTATGCTGGTATCATCGCCGACGGCTTCCACGTTGATTACGCAAACATCAGAATTGCGCACAAAATCAAGGGAGAAAAGCTAGTATTAGTGACGGATGCCACAGCTCCTGCAGGTGCTGACATGGAATACTTTATTTTTGTCGGTAAGAAAGTATATTACCGAGATGGTAAGTGTGTTGATGAAAACGGCACACTGGGCGGCTCAGCTCTGACTATGATTGAAGCAGTTCAGAATACAGTTGAGCACGCTGGTATCGCTTTAGACGAAGCTCTTCGCATGGCTACGCTATACCCAGCTACGGCTATCGGTGTAGAAAGCAAGCTAGGTCGAATCAAAAAAGGCATGGTTGCAAACCTAGCTGTATTTGACCGAGACTTTAACGTTAAAGCGACTGTTGTTAATGGACAATACGAGCACAATTAAGTATGAATGGCGGACAAATAGGTAACGTAGACTTAGTTAAACAACTAAACAGTGCGGCGGTATACCGACTAATAGACCAGCAAGGGCCTATCAGTCGTATACAAGTGGCTGATGTAAGCCAACTCGCACCGGCAAGTGTTACAAAAATTACCCGCCAACTTTTGGAGCGCGGCCTCATTAAAGAGGTTGCGCAACAAGCGTCTACTGGCGGTAGACGCGCGATCTCCCTAACCACAGAAGTCGACCCTTTTCATTCTGTCGCTGTACGCTTAGGTAGAGACTATATTCAAATAAGCCTTCATGACCTTGGTGGTCGTGAATTGGCTTTCCAACAACAAGACCTAGATTATTCAGACCAATCAGACCTTACACAAGGCTTGGTCAATAACCTCAAGGCTTTCATTGCTGAGCATCAGCCAAAGATCGACCAACTGATTGCCATTGGTGTCACCCTTCCAGGCTTGGTCAACCCAACGACCGGTGTTGTTGAGTACATGCCAAACACGGACATCGATAACCTCGCATTGAGCGATATTATTCGCGATACTTTCCATGTGGCTTGTTTTGTTGGTAATGACGTTAGAGGAATGGCGCTTGCTGAGCACTACTTCGGTGCAAGTAAAGACAGTCAAGATTCTATTTTGGTCAGTGTGCACCGTGGTACGGGTGCTGGTATTATCGTTAATGGACAGGTTTTCTTAGGCCATAACCGTAACGTGGGTGAAATTGGTCATATCCAAATTGATCCGCTAGGAGAACAGTGCCAGTGTGGTAACTTCGGTTGTCTTGAAACCGTAGCGGCAAACCCTGCCATTGTTGATCGAGTACAGAAGCTCATTAAGCAAGGCTATGAATCTTCTTTAACAGAACTTGAACATATTACGATTCAAGATGTTTGTGACCACGCAATCAATGGCGATGAACTCGCGAAACAAAGCTTAGTTCGAGTAGGAAACCAGTTAGGTAAGGCTATCGCGATGACGATTAACCTGTTTAACCCTCAGAAAGTTATCATTGCTGGTGATATTACGAAGGCACAAGAGATTGTTTTCCCTGCAATTAAGCGCAATGTAGAGAATCAGTCGTTAACGACTTTCCATAGCGGCCTGCCTATTGTAGCATCACAGATCGATAAACATCCTACGATGGGAGCCTTTGCCATGATTAAGCGCGCCATGCTCAACGGTGTGTTACTGCAAAAGCTTCTTGAAGACTAAAGAAAACAATTCTGATTTTCCGCGGGCCGTGTTTGTATAAACACGGCCCGTTTTTTTAAGCTAGGGAACTACAACAACAAGTTATGGAACTTATATTAATATCCACTGCGTTTATCGCAGGATTTATTGCTTTAAAATGCCACCTCCCCCCATTAGTTGGTTTTTTGGTTGCAGGTTTCGGGCTTTATGCCCTTGGCTTTGAAACCAATGACACCATCATTACTTTGGCTGACCTTGGTGTCACCCTTCTCTTATTTACTATTGGCTTAAAGCTGGACATCAAAACCCTACTCTCTAAAGAGATCTGGGCTGGCGCAACGATCCACAATCTTTTATCCACTCTGTTTTTTGCAGCCGCTCTATTTGGTTTTAAGTTCCTAGGTATTTCATCTCTAGCAGCCATGTCAATAGAACAGATCGTTCTACTCGGTTTTGCTCTTTCATTTTCTAGTACTGTATTTGCGGTCAAGTCTCTACAAGAGAAAGGGGAAATGAATGCTACCTATGGCACACTAGCGATTGGCATTCTGGTCATGCAAGATATCTTTGCTGTCGTATTCTTGACTGCATCGACGGGCAAAATTCCAGAGTGGTATGCGATCGCACTGTTCGCTTTGCCTTTCTTTCGCCCATTGTTCTACAAAGTCCTCGATTGGGTTGGGCACGGTGAAATGTTGGTGCTATTCGGTATCTTCTTCGCATTAGTTGTTGGTGCTGGCTTGTTCCAGTTTGTAGGAGTAAAACCAGACTTAGGTGCCCTTATCCTAGGTATGCTATTAGCCGGTCACCCAAAAGCTTCAGAGCTATCGAAGTCGCTGTTTAACCTCAAAGAGCTTTTCCTCGTCTGCTTCTTCTTGAATATTGGCTTGTCAGAACAGCCAACTATTCAGGGTTTTATGCTTGCAGTCTTGTTCTTATTGTTACTGCCAGTGAAAGGCGTTCTGTACTTCTTGGTACTAAACCGATTCAAGTTCCGTGTTCGAACCTCCCTACTCACTTCTTTGTCACTGTTTAACTACAGTGAATTTGGTCTCATCGTCGGTGGCCTTGCTTTTAAGATGGGCTGGATGTCTGGCGACATCTTGGTGGCAGTGGCTATAGCCGTTTCATTGTCGTTCTTAATCGCTGCACCTCTCAACAAAGCGGGTCACAAACTTTATCAACAATCAGGTCGCTGGTTAAAAGAGCACGCTGCTGAGAAGCTCCACCAACGTGACAAACGAATTGACCCAGGTCGGGCTCAAGTTCTAATTCTTGGTATGGGACGCATTGGTACTGGTGCCTACGACGAATTACGCTCACGCTACGGCAAAGTGAGTTTAGGTGTAGAAGTTCGTGAAGACGCGGCACATAACCACAGAAGCCATGGCAGAAACGTTATTTCTGGTGACGCAACTGACCCGGATTTCTGGGAACGAATCTTAGACACAGCAAACGTAAAACTGGTGATCTTGGCTATGCCTCACCACCAAGGTAATCAAACCGCCTTAGAACAATTAAAATCACGAAACTTTAAAGGTCAAATAGCGGCAATTGCCGAATATCCAGATCAGCTCGAAACACTGAAAGAGAATGGCGTCGATGCGGCATTTAACATTTACAGCGAAGCTGGTAGCGGTTTTGCCCGACATGTTTGTGAACAATTGAATCCGAACATCAATAAAATATGATATTCAACATGTTCCATTTAACCTCTCAAAATTGCGACTTTTTGCACTTTTGAGAGGTTTTTGTTCAAAAAACCAACCGCAATTAGACGCCACTCACCAAAACCACCTTAAAAGTAGATATTTTCTAACATAAACCCCTTTATATTATTTTTTTGCTCACATTCGGTTGCTTTTTTTAGCCAGAATGGCAAATTGAATGCAGTTGATTTAGAAATTATTTAAAAGGAAGTTCTATGTGTTCAGTATTTGGCATTCTCGACATTAAAAGTGATGCCGCAGCACTTCGCCCTATTGCTTTAGAAATGTCTAAAAAGCTTCGTCACCGTGGCCCAGACTGGTCTGGTATCTATGCCGGTGAAAAAGCGATCCTTGCTCACGAGCGTCTAGCTATCGTCGGCTTAAACAGTGGTGCTCAACCACTATACAGCCAAGACAAAAAGCACATTCTTGCAGTTAATGGCGAAATCTATAACCACAAAGAACTTCGCGCTCGCTACGAAGATAAATACCAGTTCCAAACTGACTCTGATTGTGAAGTCATTCTTGCGCTTTACCAAGAGATGGGTGCCGACCTTTTAGAAGAACTTAACGGTATTTTCGCTTTCGTTTTATATGACGAAGAGAAAGACGAATACCTAGTCGGCCGTGACCATATTGGCATCATCCCGCTTTACCAAGGCTACGATGAGCACGGCAACTATTACGTTGCTTCAGAGATGAAAGCACTGGTTCCAGTTTGTAAGACGATCAGTGAGTTCCCTCCTGGTAGCTTCTACTCTTCTAAAGATGCAGAACCTCAACGCTACTACATCCGCGATTGGAACGAATACGCAGCCGTTCAAGGTAACAGCACAAGCAAAGAAGAGCTAACTGAAGCGCTAGAAGCTGCTGTTAAGCGTCAACTAATGACTGACGTTCCTTACGGTGTACTTCTATCTGGTGGCCTTGATTCATCAATCACTTCTGCAGTCGCTAAGCGTTTTGCAGCAATGCGTATCGAAGATGATGAGCAATCAGAAGCTTGGTGGCCACAACTACACTCATTTGCTGTTGGCCTAGAAAATGCTCCCGACCTGATTGCTGCACGTGAAGTTGCAGACAAAATCGGTACTGTACACCACGAGATGACTTACACCATTCAGGAAGGCTTAGATGCCATCCGTGATGTTATCTATCACATTGAAACTTATGATGTTACGACCATCCGTGCTTCAACGCCGATGTACTTGCTAGCTCGTAAGATCAAAGCAATGGGTATCAAGATGGTACTTTCTGGTGAGGGTGCTGATGAAATCTTTGGTGGTTACCTGTACTTCCACAAAGCACCAAACGCGAAAGAGTTCCACGAAGAAACGGTGCGTAAACTTCTTGCTTTAAGCATGTTTGATTGTGCTCGTGCGAACAAATCGTTGGCGGCATGGGGTGTAGAAGGTCGAGTACCATTCTTGGATAAAGAGTTCATCGATGTGGCTATGCGTTTAAACCCTGAAGACAAAATGTGCGGTAACGGTAAAATGGAGAAACACATCCTACGTGAGTGTTTTGAAGACTACTTACCAGATTCAATCGCATGGCGCCAAAAAGAACAGTTCTCTGATGGTGTTGGCTACGACTGGATTGATACATTGAAAGCAACGGCTGAAGAAAAAGTAACGGATCAACAAATGGAAGCTGCTCAGTTCCGTTTCCCTTACAACACACCAACAACCAAAGAAGGTTACGCTTACCGTGAAATCTTTGAGGAGCTATTCCCTCTAGAATCGGCGGCAGAGTGTGTACCTGGCGGCCCTTCAGTTGCCTGTTCATCAGCAAAAGCGATCGAGTGGGATGAGTCATTCAAAAACTGTGTAGACCCATCAGGCCGTGCGGTACAAGCTGTTCACAACGACTCTTACTAGGTCTAGGTCTAGGTCTAGGTCTAGGTCTAGGTACAAGTCAAAAACAAAAAAGGCGCACTATGCGCCTTTTTTTAAGCCTGTTTTTTATTGCTGCACTTATGCATGAGCTTGTAGTGCTTCGTTCTCTATACTGATCGGCACAACTTGACTGATCATCTTAACGAGCATAATAGAGCGTGCTTCTCCATCCTTTTGATGGAAAATAGCCTCTACCCCAGCAAACTGACCACTATTGATTTTGACCACTTGCCCTGATTCAAACTCAACACAGCACTCTTCAGGTTCATCTTCGCAACACTTCTCAAACTCTTTCAGTTCATACACTAAGTCGCCTTGGACTTCATGTGGCCTTGCGCCGAACTTAATAAAATCGACGACACCACGCGTTGAACGAACAGTAGTAAAACTTGGACCCTGTTCGTAGTCAAAACGTACAAAGATGTAAGATGGGAATAGCGGTTCTTTGACCTGCTTCTCTTTCCCTCTAACGACCTTCTTAACATCTATTTGAGGATAAAAGCACTCTACCCCCTGATTTTCTAGGTGCTGTTGAGCGCGTTTTTGATCACCACGCTTACAGTAAAGTAAATACCAACGTTTCATTTAACTCGCCATCTTCGTTCTTTGGACATTTAACCACAGCCTAAAACAATTTAGTCGCCGTTAATAAATGAGTCCTGATAAGCGAGAAATTACGCGGAACAGAAAGACTTATCAACCAAAAAGTCATAGGTAAAAAATTTGGTCAGTCATTGTACAAGGAACATTTAGAGATCAAAAGACTCATTGCTGTAAGCATATGTATATCGCAGATAATATGAATAACATTCCCTATAAGATCATAACGATAGGCTAGGGCAATAGATCTAAACATTTTTATTGGATAGGGTCATAAAAAAGGTTACCAACCAACCAGGTCAAATATGGAAAATTAGTTTGCAGCACAAGCCGAATGGGCCGCATTAAAAGTAAATTTATTTAATATCAATGCTTTAGTAAAACCAAGTTATCGTGACCACAAAATACGCCTATTGCAGACTTTTACCCTACTGTGTATACATGAATGACTATAAAATCTTTTAATACCTAAAATTAGTAAAACTTATGCCAAGCAATCACAACATCTTTGGCCACCCTAGAGGCCTATTTTTATTATTTAGCACAGAGCTATGGGAACGTTTCTCCTACTACGCGATGCGTGCCATCCTTGTTTTATTTTTGACTGACACGACCCTCAACGGTGGACTTGGTTGGTCAACGAAAGACGCACTTGATCTCTACGGTATTTACACTGGCTTAGTCTACATCACGCCATTGATCGGTGGCTGGATTGCCGATAACTACTTAGGACAACGTAAATCGATCCTAGTGGGTGGTGTATTAATGGCACTCGGCCAATTTACGCTCGCTCTTCCTAACGGCGCTATTGGCTTAGACCAAGTAAATGCTCTTTATCTAGGTTTAGCACTACTTATCAGTGGTAACGGTATGTTTAAGCCAAACATCTCGACCATGGTTGGCGACCTTTACCAAGAAGGCGATAACCGCCGTGACGGTGCATTCACCATTTTCTACATGGGCATCAACTTAGGTGCATTATTAGGTGGCTTGATTTCAGGCGCTGCTGTCGACTCTTTCGGCTGGAAAGCAGGTTTCTTAGCCGCTGGTATTGGTATGGTTATTAGCTTAATCATGCAAATGACAATGGCTCAATCTTGGTTAGGTAACATTGGTTCAGTGCCCGCAGCTGCGCGAGCAAAAGCACTGAACAAATCAAAAGAAAAAACGCCACTAACCAAAGAAGAGTTCG
>NZ_JBFRLX010000086.1:0-751 GCF_041470165.1 Vibrio sp. 10N.286.46.A8 | reverse complement strand
CCAAAGAAGAGTTCGATCGATTAAAAGTTATTCTGGTTATGGGTCTATTCGTCATAGTTTTCTGGGCGGGCTTTGAACAAGCTGGCGGTCTGATGAATATCTATACTCAACAATATACTGACCGCATGATTGGTGGCTTTGAAGTCCCAGCGGCGTGGTTCCAATCTCTGAACCCATTCTTCATCATTACACTTGCACCAATCATTGCTGCATTTTGGGTTAAGCTTGGTAAGCGTGAACCAAATTCTCCAGTGAAATTTGCAATGGCTTTGTTCTTCCTAGCTCTTGGCTTTGTGTGCATGATGGGCGCTGTAATGGAGCAAGGTGGCGACCTAACAGTGAAAACGTCAATGCTGTGGCTAGTCGGTGCTTTCTTCTTCCATACCCTTGGCGAGCTTTGTCTATCTCCTATTGGCCTGTCGTTGGTCACTAAGTTAGCTCCGCTTCGTCTCGCATCGCTAATGATGGGTGCATGGTTTGGCTTCAACGCTGTCGCAAACTACGTCGCTGGCCTTGTGGGTTCTCACGTTGGTGAGCTTGGCGCAATGTCTATCTTCGGTGGTATCGCAATTACAGCGACAATAAGTGGCGTCTTACTGCTTCTTTGTGCTGGCAAGCTTGTATCATGGATGCATGGCGTAGAAAGCAACATGATGCTTGAAGCAGAGCCAAAAGCAGAAACTTCGGTTGCTTAATATCTAGATCGATTTCAAGAAGAAACATCCAGATCAAAAAGGGCTGCTCAATGAGC
>NZ_JBFRLX010000085.1:0-14031 GCF_041470165.1 Vibrio sp. 10N.286.46.A8 | reverse complement strand
ATACAACGGTAAGAAAAGCGACGCGAATCGAAAGCGTCATGAACTCTGCGATGTGGCATTTAACTCAGAGAGATATGACAGAAAGTGAGTTGGTAGCGAAGCTCAAAGTGAAAACCGACAATCAAGAATGGATTGATGAAACTTTGGGTACCCTGAAAGGCTTTGGGTATCTCAAGTCTGACCAAGTGTTTGCTGAACAATTTGTGGAACAAGCATTCTCGGGTGAATTTGGTTCTCGATATATTGTCGAAAAGCTGAAAAAGAAAGGCCTGACGGACTCAGTGATTTCTGATGCAATCCATAAGGTGTCTTTCGAAAAGTCTATTGATGAACAGACCATCCTGATAGACCGAATCAACCACTACTACTCAAGCTTTACCATGAGCCGTGAAAAATTGGTTGCGACGCTGCAAAAGCGTGGCTTTAGCTATCAGCAAGTTAAGGTAGCGATTGACCAGCACCCACAAGCGCATGAACTGAAGAGTAATATTCAAATTAAGGCAGAGAAAGCCGATTTGGAAAAAGAAGTGCTTAAGTATGCTCGTAAAGGCAAAGGCTTGACTGCTATTCAGCAAGACCTTAGACAACGACAAATAGACACGAGCGAATTGCCACAATTGGTCGATCGGTTAATTAACGAAGAGCAACTGGATTTTTACTCTTCGTGTTTAGAACAACTACAAAAGAAACCTTATGACCTCAACGATCACAAAGAGCGCTCAAAAGCTTACGCTATGCTAAGTCGAAAAGGCTTTTCGTCGGATGAAATTAAATTTGCTCTTAGTGAAGGTAACGAGTAGCCAGTGTCCTTAAACCAAGAAATATAGAGCTTTCATAAATACAGACCCTTCAGATATAAATAGCTGAAGGTCACCGAACACAGAATGATTTACAGGGTTAATAGATTGTTTTAACGCGTTGTGTGCAGGTTTTCTGTAATACCTAACCCATTACGCAACGCGAACTGAAGAAGGTCATTGTGGTTGTTCAAATCGAGCAACCCAAGCATTCTGTACTTATGCGATTCTATAGTTCGAGAGCTTAGATGGAGCTGTTCCGCACACTCTTTTGCACTTAGGCCTTGAGCAATAAGTGCCAACACTTTGGTCTGCTTCTTGGTGAGTAAGAGTAATTTGTCACTGTCATCTTCTAGCCGATTCTCATTTTGCTTTAATGTTCTGGCTAGTGTTGAGTGCTGCCAATAACAGAGCCAAAGCTCACAGACTAATTTTAAGCGCTGGATGTCTTCGAGATCGAAAGTGGTATCGTTGTCGTGAAAGTTAGTAAAAGACAGTGCTCCCCAGCGTTGGTTAAAGAGTTGCAAAGGAATGATGCAGTGCCATCGCCCCCCTTCTTTGTATAACTGCTTTAATACGTAATTCTGAGTGTTCTCGAGGTCGTCTTTCGAAAACGCGAGATAAGTTTTTTTGGTCTTTAGCAGCTTTAAATAATCAAGATAGTTGCCACCAATGAGATTCTGTTTATTGACCGGGGGTATGTTCGCTTTCGATACTGAACAAGTCTTTCCGTCTTCCAGTAAGACCATTGAGTTAGGGTAGAGTGTTAAACGATCCATCCCAAACCAATCGAGTACGTCAAAGCTCGCTTCTGACCAAGTAGCTTGAAAACACTTAGGATCGCTATTGATGAGAGTCGTTGATTGCTTCATCAACAATTGTTCAAAATTTAGGTTAGTAGCCGACATACCTTTCCTCTATCAATATATTCATCAGGTTAATATCCCGAAGACTATGCGTTCGTAAAGCACAGTGCAAGATAAGATGTTTACATTTTCGAGAGGTTCTAATTTTCGTTTTTTTATAACTCTTTAATCTAAATGTTAGGATGATAAGCGGTAGAACTACTGCATTAATTGAACGGTGTTTTTTAATAAAATCGGGCATTTATACAACCGAGTAAACACTGTGATAAGTTTAAGGGCGTTACTGAGTATTTCAGTCTCGATACTGACTTTTTTTCATCCTACTGCAAGCGCGAACGCATCCCCAATGTTTGTCTATGCGCAGTCACCTATTCATTCAAATGTGCTTTCAACACAACTTCGTTCTGCTCAGCCCAAAAGGGTGGGGACTATTGAGTTCAAGTCCTCTTATACCCAAGCCAGTATATGGGCACACACGAGTGCGTATTCGCTCGACTATTATCAAAACCAGTCAAATATTGCGATTGAGTGGCAAGCATCTCCAATTTGGAAAACCGATCTGGATTATCGAGTTGTGACTGCAAAAGATAATGGTTTAGACAGTTTTGTGATGGGTTTTCACGATCTGTTTGGTATTGGACAAAATGGCCGTGATGAAGTGGCTGAAGATCAGTTCACCATGGATTTTAATCATGCAGGGGTTCATGTGTCTGATTTTGAGGGGGATGATTTAACCAATGCGCTGACTTTTTACAATGAGCTTCTGTTGCATTCTAGAGGGCCGATGTCGCTCTCTGCTGGTGGCTCTTTATTTTACAACAACGTAAAAAGTGGCCGGTTTGCCAGAACTAGCTTCGAACAAGGCGTCCAACTTAACTACAGCTTTATCACCTTAAGGCATAACTTTTTTTCAACGGTAGGTTTGGTTCACCGTAACGGTGATGACTACTTAGTTAGTTTAGAGGGGTTCAGCGCAAGTTGGGCATTAGGGTATGAGTATATGTTTAATGCTCGGCACAGTTTGTTAGTTGAGTCTTTAAATTATCAAGGGTGGGCAACGGATGAACCAGATTTCTCAGAGCCGTCTAATGAAGTGGTGCTCGGTTATAGGTACCGATTCAATAGGTTTAGTTTAGAAGCCTTGATGACAGAGAATATTCGCAATATGGATAACAGCACTGATATTGGGTTTACGATTGGGTTGCGCTTCTCAATATAAAAGTAATATCAACATATCATTATGTAATTAAATTCATCGCAACGATAAAATTCCAGTAGTTTTACGGTATATCCACAACACAAATTTTTGAACAATAGCGCTACTCCAAAAGGCCGGACTAACAAGGCCGAATCAATATATAGGTAGTGGTTATTATGAAAAAGACATTAGTAGCACTTGCGATTGCAAGCATTTCAAGTTCAGCTTTCGCGGTAAATACAAGCAGCCAAAACAGCCAAAATGAAGACATGTTCGCATTTGATTCAATGCATAAAGATCAATTCTCAGTATCTGGTGCTATGGGTGTTGGCGGGTACTACGACACTGGTTCTAAAGCATTCTACGATGACTGGGCTACAGGCCTAACACTTGCAGTAAACTACCGTAACAACCGTATTGTTGGTTACTTCGAAACAGACTTGATGGTGAACTACACAACAGACAATAACGTTTCAGCGAATGATTCAGTTAACTACAAGTGGACAAATGGCATCGATACTGGCCCTGCTGCTGATGTAGACAAAGCTTGGCTTGGTTTTGACACTGGTTTCGGTATCGCTTCATTCGGTTGGGAAAATGATACAGCACTAGATAAAGTTGACGGTGCTGGTGATAACACTTACGAGTTTGGCGCTTCTGCTGGTGATGCTTCTGACGGCTTCAATGTTGTTAAGTTCCAGGGTGCAACAAGCGGTATCGCTTACGGTATCTCTTACTTCGAAACGAAAGATTCTCGTAACAATGATAAGTTCGACAAAGGTGTGAACGGCTACATCGGTCTAGAGCAAGAAGTATTCAACCTATACGCAGGTTACGAAAACCGTGATTACGAAGCTAATTACGAAGTTTACACGGTAACTGGTAACGTAAAAATTGGTGACCTAACACTAGGTATGAACTCTTGGATTGATGACGCAGATTCTGAGAAAGACACGGGTTACTACGTTTCAGGTGGTTACGCGGTTTCTGAAGACCTAACAATTGCAGCTGGTTACGCCTCTAACAGCAATGAACTTGATGGCCAAGCGGACGTAGATGCTTCTTACATCAACATCGCGGCAATGTACCGTATTGCAGACAACGCTGACATGGGTATTGATATCAAACAAGATATTGATGGTGCACGCATGGGTTCAACTAGTGCACAGTACGACGAAGAAACACACGTATTCGCAGCAGCTTACTACTACTTCTAAGCTCTTAATAGCTTAATAGCTTAATAGCTTAATAGCTTTGAGAGCTTAAGAACTTTAAATCTGATTGCTATGGTGTGTCGCATGCCCGGTCGTTACACCATGTTCTCTTCGTTTTGCCGTTTAAGTATCCAACCGATATGTGGTTTGGCACTCAGTGTTATGAGTGGAATGATAATCTGGAGAATGTAATGGTTAAGAGCATTACTGCCAAGGGTGTTATTTACGGAAATGACACTCTGTTTACATGTAAACCGAATCGAAATGGATTATTTGAATTGGCGCGTAAACATGGAAGAGTTGCAGGTACTCGCCCGCAAGATCTCAAGAACAAGGTTTATGCTGAATCTCTTGATGAAGCTTGGAATTTACTCAAAACAGAAAAGTTTTATATTGTTTTGACAGGGCAGATATGTGGTATTCATAGGAAATCACTAAGAAGCCTTGATTCTGTCGACATTATTTTTGATGTTCAATCTCGTTTAAATTGTGTCACTGTGTAGGGCCAATGCTGTAAATAAAAAGGACGATTAAATATCGTCCTTTTTTTCGTTTGAGTTTTTTGGTTCAACCTTGGTTACAGATGCTCAGCACCCGCTATCGGCCGTATTGCCCAACGATAAAGTGTTCAAACTCATCACACATCTGATGGTTTGACTTATCATTATTCGCCAACTCGGTTGTCCCATCAACGATTGATATTTTCGCATTCAAATCAGCGACGGGTGCTCGTTCTCTTGTCGACAGCTGTTTGATTTTTTTATCTTCAATAGCCCAAGCTTCTTCTGGCGATAAGTTGCACTCGTCAGCGAGGTACTTGGCATTAAAACCTTCCCCAGTCAGGCTTTCGATTGTCCCATTATGATTCACGCTATTTCCTTGGTGCCAATAGTGCTTAGCTAACAAAGGGCCGATCTCTGGGTTATCCGTTAAGTAGCCAAACTTATCGGTGAAATATGCACGAGTTTGATACACGGCCATATGAGCTAATAAGTAACCCTGATATGCGCATGAGGCTTCATCCGACAATAGATGTGGAATCGCCATCAATGGGCGAGGGCTACAAGCCAATCCAAGAATCGTTTTCTCACTGCTACGAGCAAGAGCAGTGATCTTTTCAGGTGTCAGATCTTCATCCGCCAATTCGTAAAGTGCTCGTTCGAAATAGGGAACAACAAGAATGCTTCGTTCTTGGTAGGCTCTGAACGGTTGTTTGTTATCTATGATGGCTTTGATTAGCTCATCAGGTACTGCTTGGCCTTCTGAATCCAGGGCATATTGTTTTAGCCAATCGGCGTCATTCAACAAGCTATCGCAGAACATGGACTGAGTTTCGGCATAAGCCATCGATGTTGGTGCAAATTCTTGAGAGAAACAAGGCGCATTCATTTTAACATTAGCGAAATGTGCAGCGTGGCCGCCCTCGTGAAACAGCGTATTGATACCATCATAGCCGCTGCCGATTTGGTCGGGTTTGGCATTGCTAGTGAAGTTAACCTGTGCAGCTACCCAAGTATCTTGATCGTAGAAAGAAGGAACTGGCCCATGACAGAAACCGTTTGGATACTTTCCTTTACGATCAAGCAAATCTAATTTCAATGTTGCTTGTGAGTATTCGATATTAAGACGACCAAAAGACTCAACCCAGCGTCTCAGTGATTTTGAGAAGGGAACATAAGGGTCTAAGTCATTCATAACGTCACCAGCAAAAGAGTAGGTGAAATTATGGGCTTCTAGAGCACTCTGACCTTTTTTCTGAGTTAAGCTCTCTAGGCTTTGTTGATGGCTATCTCGCGTGCGAACTTCAAAGTCATCCAGAATTGTAAACAGTTGCTCAGTTGTCATTTGCTCGGTTTTAACGACGGAATAATCAAAAAAGGTTTTGAAACCCAGCGATTGAGCAAACTGGTTGCGTTTTTTGATGAGTTCAATGAAGCCGTTAGCCAGCAGCCACTGCTCTAAACCTAGTAGTGTTTGGTGAGCTGAAAGCCTAACTTTTTCATTACTATTGGTTCTTATTGTTGAACCTAGAACTGGTAACGACCCTTCAGTGTCGTCGCCCGCTTCATTCACGTATGTCATTACATGATTCTGTTTTTTCTCAAACAGTTCAGCCTCAAACTTTATGAGTTCGGTTTTAAGCTTCTGTGATTGCTCAGACTCAATAGCGTGAGATCTAAAGGTCGCTAACCAACCCTTCAAGCCCGTTAGCGTACTCTCTTTTTCTTGAGGGTCTTGAATTTCTTCGATAGTAGCTAGCTGCGTTTCGATAGCAGCAATTTGCTCGGCAGAGCTAAGAAATTCAGTCCATTGGGTCTGCGCGAGTGTCGAGCCATCATGGTCGTCACTGATCCCCATATAAGTATCCCAAAAGAAGTCTTCTTTCGCTTTATGAGTCGCAAGATACTTTTGGTTCAATTGGTTGAGATAGTTCGTTGCAGTCATGGACGTTCCTTGTAAATTATTCATTAATTTCAACATTATGACACATTCACGGGGTGTATTGTGTGACGACAGATATAACAGAGTTCAACTGTTCTTAGTATCAAGTTTGTTAATCTTATCTTTGAGCAATATTTTTAGTTTTATAGATGTAAATCGAGCAGTTGTTTGTCGATTGGTCACGTATAATGCACGCTCCATACCGCACGAAATAAGCACAAATAATGAGAACTCTTCCTGTCTTAATCCTACCTTTGTTATTGGCTCTGAGTACCTTTTCATTTTCTGCGCAAGCGAGTGAAAGCTGGTGGTTGCGAACGGTATTCAATAGCGACCCAACTCAACCGAGTTCTCAAAACTATATTAACGATATCGATCTTATGGATTGTGGCGAAGTTGAAGGCACTCTGTTGTGCAGTGACTTAACCCAATATTACGATTTGGATGTTTATGTTGAACTGGAGTTGGGTGACTCAAGCGTCGAAGTGGTTCGCCTTAATCTGCCATATTCGAACCTAAGGTACACAAAGCTTCAGGCATATCTTCGTCAAGATGGCTTTGCTCTCAGTTCAATTCGCATTGGAGAGGATGATTTTGATGTCGTCGCTCAACTCGAACAAGCGAAACGTGAGGGAGTTGGTTACGATAAGGTAGATAAACAACTCGTAGAATTCATCAACTCACCACATCATTCCTCTGAGCAAATGAGTGTATGGAATGTGCCTAGCTCTTCCTCATCTTCTTCTAGTTCTTCAGCCCCTTGGATTAAGTTACATAGTGATGGTGACAAGTTAACGGTTGAACTAAATCGCTTTTAATTGCTCAAATTTATAGATGGTTTCGTCATTCATCAGAGTAAACAAGCCTTTCAGGAGAACGGCTCACGGGCAGACAGCAAGTTATAATTCATTTAAGTGTTCGTTTTTCTGTGGCTCTCACATTTTTAGTAAGCGTTTACCTTTGCCATTTGTTATACGTTGAGCCTTCGGTAAAACGAGCTTAGGATACGTTCAGTATTGATAAAGGAGACAACCCATGGTTGCAAAAGTAACGGTAGCGCCACAAGGCCCAGAACTTTCTGAGCTGGTGCAAGGATACTGGCGTACAGCTGAGTGGGGTATGACCCCGCAACAACGTCTGACTTTCCTAAAGCAGCACATTGATCTTGGCATCACAACGGTTGATCACGCGGACATTTACGGTAACTACCAATGTGAAAAGTTGTTTGGTGAAGCATTAGCGCTTGAGCCGAGCCTTCGAGATGATATTCAAATCGTCACCAAGTGCGACATCAACTTGTGTGGTGACCACACTCCAGATCGCAAGATCAATCACTATGACACCAGCGCGCACCATATTTACCAATCAGTAAATAACTCTCTAGAGCGTTTGGGTGTAACCGAACTTGATGTATTACTGATTCATCGCCCTGACGTATTGATGGACGCGGATGAAGTAGCAGAAGCGTTCGCTGAACTACATAAGGTAGGTAAAGTTAAGCACTTCGGTGTCTCTAACTTTTCACCGCGTCAGTTCGACTTACTGCAATCTCGACTAGGTAAGCCACTAGTGACTAACCAAGTTGAAATCAACCCATTGAACTTCGAAGTAGCTCATGATGGCACGCTAGATCAACTGCAGATGAACCGTATTCGTCCAATGGCGTGGTCTTGTCTCGGTGGTGGTAGCATCTTTAGTGGCGATTCAGCACAAGCGATTCGTGTTCGTAATGAACTAGAAGCCATTCGCCAAGAAGTGGGTGCAGATAGTATTGACCAAGTAATTTACGCTTGGGTTCGTCGATTACCGTCTAAACCGATTACTATTATTGGTTCAGGTAAGATTGAGCGAGTGAAAACGGCCGTTGATTCACTGAAAATCGAACTGACTCGTGAGCAATGGTATCGCGTTTGGGTTGCCTCTAAAGGTCACGGTGTGCCATAAGAAGTAATTCGAAAATGACGATAAGCCAGCCAACAAAGCTGGCTTTTTTGTGTTCGCCTAACCTATTTCTTCAAAACTGTGATTAAGGTGGAATAATTTTCAAAAACACTCATAATGCACTCTGTTTTTCACCAGTTGGATATTTCCATTGAGCACTTCAAAATTCTCTTCAATCGCCCTTAAGCCAGAGCTTCTAAATACGTTAGATTCTCTTGGTTATACTGAAATGACGCCTATTCAAGCGTTAAGTCTTCCTACTATTCTGGATGGCAAGGATGTTATCGGTCAGGGTAAAACGGGTTCAGGTAAAACAGCTGCTTTTGGTTTAGGCGTGCTGCAAAACCTACGCGTTAAGCGTTTCCGTGTTCAGTCTTTAGTGTTATGTCCGACTCGTGAGCTAGCAGACCAAGTAGCAAAAGAGATCCGTACTCTTGCTCGTGGTATTCACAATATTAAAGTGCTGACACTATGTGGCGGTATGCCAATGGGCCCACAAATTGGTTCATTAGAGCATGGCGCACACATTCTTGTGGGCACTCCTGGTCGTATCCTGGACCACCTAGAGAGAGACCGTATTGACCTGTCTGAGTTGAACACACTTGTGTTAGATGAAGCCGACCGCATGCTGGAAATGGGTTTCCAAGATGCACTAGATGCTGTTATTGAAGCAGCACCAAAAGATCGTCAAACGTTATTGTTCAGTGCAACTTTCCCTAAACAGATTAAATCTGTTGCAGACCGTATCATGAATAACCCTGAAATGGTGAAGGTTGAATCAACGCACGATCACTCAAGCATCCAGCAACACTTTTATAAGGTTGAAGGTACTGAAGCTCGTGATGACGCACTAGAGCTAATGCTTCTTCATCATCAACCAGAGTCAGCGGTTGTGTTCTGTAATACTAAGAAAGAAGTACAGAACGTAAACGACGAGCTAAGCCACCGTGGCTTCAGTGTTATCGAGCTTCATGGCGACATGGAACAACGTGAACGTGACCAAGCTTTGGTTCAGTTCTCAAACAAAACCATCTCTATCTTGGTTGCAACAGATGTTGCTGCTCGTGGTCTTGATGTTGATAACCTAGATGCTGTGTTCAACTTTGAGTTGTCTCGCGATCCTGAAGTTCACGTGCACCGCATCGGTCGTACTGGTCGTGCAGGAAGCAAAGGGGTCGCAATTAGCTTCTTTAGCGAAAAAGAGATGCACCGTGTTGCTCAAATTGATGAGTACATGGATATGCCAATTGAACCGTCTCAGTTGCCAGCTAAACCAATCGCTAAGCCGTACTACTCAAACATGGTAACCATTCAGATTGATGGTGGTAAGAAAGCGAAACTTCGCGCAGGCGATATCCTTGGTGCGTTGACAGGCCAAGGCGGTATTGATGGTAAGTCAGTAGGTAAGATCAACTTGTTCGCGATGCGCGCTTACGTTGCTGTAGAAAGGTCAATGGCTAAGAAAGCACTAGGCAAAATCGAATCAGGTAAGATGAAGGGTCGTCAATTCCGCGCCCGAATTCTGAAGTAATTCGAGACTGAATCCCTTTGCTGCGATATGTCTAATTAACGAGATTGCTACTTAATGACATTGCAGTAAAGGGTGTTCCACAAAATACCACTCAAGTTTACTCTCTTAGGTTTATCGACCTAGTTCTCTATACCAAAACATTATTCATCGGGTCTTATCGAATAAAGATCGTTGATATGTTTTCCTTCGCTAAGATACCAAGTCATCGCTTCCTTTCGATTGTGAACCAATATCGTGATTGTGGTTATTGATCCATCGTCAAAATAGCAAAGCTCATATTCTAAATCGCTTGGATGATCAGGAATAGCGGCCATAGCTCTCCTCCCAAATATCAATCATTTGAAATACGCCAACCCAACTCATTTATAGGGTTCGTATTGCGTCAAATGAGTAATAAAAATCAAGTTACATCACTGCTATTAATTATTTTTAGTTTAATCATTTGCCGAAATAGTTAGATTAGCAAGTCTGAGTCTCAATTTATCCGAAAGTTTTTACGAGAACCCGATTTTGTAGCTAATGTTATAAGATCGTCTTGAGGTTCGTTGTTGAGTAAAATGTTGTGAGAGGGTGTAATGAGAAAGTGTCGTTGGTTAGTCTTATTAAGCTGTTTTCTATTCTCTGGCTGCGGGACTAAATTTGCCTATAACAATATAAGCTGGTTTGTCGTTAGCTATATTGAAGACTTTGTAACTCTTTCCAATAGTCAGGAATCAGAGCTCGAAGAGCACCTCGACTTATTACAGCAATGGCATAAAGAAACTCAACTGCCGTTATATATTTCGCAATTAGAAGTGATCCAAAACACAGACCGTTCTGATATGAGTTCTGCTTTTATCACTGAACAAAGTGACCAAATTAAAGACCATATTCGCTCAATCGTTAGTAAGTTCTCTCCCGATATTTACGCTTTAAGCATGCAGTTTAACCCTAAACAAGATAAGGAATTCTTAAAGAACTTTAGGGAAAAGCAGCAAGAATATTACGAAGAAAGATTATCATTGAATGATGAAGATTCGAGAGAACGTTATCGAAGTCGAATTGAAGATCGGTTAGAGCGATGGCTAGGGACGGTATCGAAAGAGCAAAAGCAGATTATTTCAACTTGGTCTCAAGAATGGGTAAATACCAACGATAACTGGCGCCAATATCAAAATAATACCTACCAAGATTTATCGACACTGATAGAAAAGAAAAGCGACTTAGATATAGCTCAGCCGATTATTATGAACCTGCTTCTGAACAATGAAGCTTATTACCCTGAAGGACTTGAGCCTGAGCTTAACAAGAACATGCAGACATCAGCCAATTTTTTAGTCGATATCGTAGAAAGCAGTACGAATAAGCAGTGGGCTTATTTCATGAGTGAATTAGCAAGCCTTAAAGGAACATTTGAATCACTGCAGGAGTAGAGTCTTCTTTCGTTCTAAAGGCTAGTAGTTATCCATGCGACTAGCCTGTCAATCAAACTTGAAGGGGAGAGAGTTTAGATATTTAATTTCTGTTGCTCATCAGCAGCTTTGGAATAGAGCCTTTAGCGGTCTTAGATATTTTCTGCATCAGTTGAAAACTCGGCTGTTGAATGCCGTGGTCACTTTGAAGCTCATCAATCATCAATAACCACAACCGTGCTGTCATTTCTGAATCGGCTAACGCTCTGTGGAAAGTACCGTCGTTGTCGATATTCTTAAAGCGCACAAGGTCGCCTAGCTTATGAGTCGGCGCATCTTGGATTAGGCGGCGAGCGATCAACATTGAGCAAGCGAACTTGCCTGTGTAGTCTCTGCCAATAAAGTCTAATTCCGCATCAAGAAAGCGCTTATCAAACGATGCATTGTGAGCAACAAGTTGGCTGCCTTGGATAAAGTCTGCAAACTCATCCATTACTTCACTGCAACTGGCCGCAGTGCTTAACATACGATTACTGATCCCGGTATAGCTTTCAATGAACCCGCTAACACGAAACCCTGGATTCATTAGCTGCTGGAAGGTGTCGACGACTTCGCCGTTAACTAATTTAACCGCACCGATTTCAATCGCTCGGTCACCCATGTTTGGTGATAAGCCTGTGGTTTCGAAATCGAGAACGATAACGGAGTCTGCGGAGTTTGGAGCCATCGAGTTTCCTAATTACTATTGGGTGGTATCGCTTTATATGAGGTGTTTGGTGCTGCTATCAGTGAAGCTATTATGTGTTACTGCTGATCGTGAGCTCAGTGTAACCCGTCGTATCATCATGCTCTCTGTTGAAGGTCAAAGTATCGTAACGGTGCACAATCAATTCAGCGGTGGTGGCGATAATCGTTCCCTCCAACAGATGACCGCCAATCACGTCACCATTTTCATCAGCAACGGATATATGAATATGCTGGTGGTTCGGGGTTAGCGTTGCCATCACAGATACGATTTCGAATGGAGCTTTGATTAGCTTGGTGTTGTTCGCATTAGCTAAACGAATATTGAGTTGAGAAACACAACCGACGCACGACGCGATAGAACCTGCCGAGATGTTCTGTGTGGTCACTAGTTTTTGGAGCTCAAGCTTTAGATCTTGGCCTCTAGTTAATCTCGTTGCGATAGGAGTGATCATCTTATTGCCTCAACTTTATATGTATTTCTAAGAGCAAAACGAAGCCACATGGGCTTCGTTTTATTTTCATTTTGGCTAACGTGACTTTTTCATTTCTATAGCTGAAATTACTTAGTCTTGTTGCTGTTCTCTTTTCTTCTTAGGAACGAAGTTCAATACAGAGATTGGCACTTCTTTGCGTGGTTCAAAACCTTCAACAACACGACGTTCAATCAAGTGACCAAGACGTTTTTCGATAATGCACAGGTTCTTGAAGTTGTCTTTCGATAGGAAAGAGATCGCTTCACCAGATGCATCAGCACGGCCTGTACGACCAATACGGTGAACATAGTCGTCCGCTGGGAATGGGATGTCGTAGTTTACTACGCGGCTTAGATTATCGATATCAATACCACGAGCAGCAACACCGGTCGCAACTAGATACTTTAGTCGGCCTTTCTTGAAATCAGCCAAAATCTTTTCACGAATCGCTTGGCTACGTCCACTGTGGAAAGCTTCCGCTTGAATGCCACGCTTTTCAAGTTGAGCAACCAACTTAGCCGCGCCGTGCTTAGTCTCGATAAAGATAAGCGCTTGGTCCCACTCACCGTCAGTGATCATGTGGCTTAATAGTGCAGACTTACGGTCTTTATCTACGGTCACTAACCATTGTTCGATGTTTGCTTTAGAAGCGTCAGTTTTGGCAATTGAAATCTCTTCCGCTTCACTGATTGCGCTTTTCGCTAGCGCACGCACTGGCGTTGACAGCGTTGCTGAGAACAGCAGGTTTTGGATGTCTTGTGGTAGACGCGCGATGATCTTGTTGATGTCTTCAATGAAACCCATGTCTAGCATGCGGTCAGCTTCATCAAGAACTAGTACTTCAACTTCATCAAAATGAACGGCACGTTGTCCGTACATATCGATTAAACGACCTGGAGTTGCCACAAGAATATCGACACCTTCGATCAAGCGGTCTTTCTGGTGTTGGTAAGATACGCCACCGTACATCGCTAGTGATGTTAGGTTTAGGAACTTCGCGTACTTAGTAATGTTCTGCTCAACCTGAATCGCAAGCTCACGAGTTGGTGTCAGAATAACAGCACGAATACGTTTTTTACGTTGTGTTTCACCTTTACTTAGCATTTCTAAGATAGGGAGAACAAAGCTCGCAGTTTTACCTGTACCTGTTTGTGCAGCAGCAATTAGGTTCTTACCAGAAAGCACAATCGGAATTGCTTTTTCTTGAATAGAGGTTGGCTTTTCATAGCCTTGTTTTGCAACGGCTTTAACAATAGGTGAGCTTAATCCAAGCTTGGAAAATGGCATAAGTTTCTCGGTATGATTTGGCTAAATAGCGATGGAAAGGTTTAACAATCTTATACAAGGATAAGATTAATGGCGGCATTCTACCATGTTGCTTGTGTACTACTAGGGCATGTTGACCTTTCGAGCTGATTTTTGCAGCGAGTT